>CALJBF010000163.1 GCA_938027385.1 uncultured Porphyromonadaceae bacterium
AATCCTTAAAGGGGAGCCTTCACCCCGACAGACAAGAGGGCGACGATGAATAAAGACGAAGAAATCCGCGACGAGAACCTGAATACAGACCATGAACCGGCACCACGGGATGCCGCGACAGACGAACCGCATGCTGCCGCGGCCGATGAGCCGCAGGGTGCGATGACTGAAGAGCCCGAGGAGGCCGGAACCGATGAGCCGCACGCCGACGTGACGGCTCCTGATGACATATACCTTTCGGCCGACGAGATCGAGGATGCCGAGGAGGTGGAACTCGAGGCAACACAGCTGCCTGCCGCCCCCGGCACCGAGACCGCGCGCCTGAAACTTGGCGGCATGTTCCGCAACTGGTTCCTCGACTATGCCAGCTATGTGATACTCGAACGTGCCGTGCCGCATATCGACGACGGCCTGAAACCTGTGCAGCGCCGCATCCTGCACTCGATGAAGGACCTCGACGACGGCCGTTTCAATAAGGTGGCCAACATCGTCGGGCACACCATGCAGTATCACCCCCACGGCGACGCATCGATCAAAGACGCCCTGGTGCAGCTCGGGCAGAAAGACCTGCTTGTCGAGTGCCAGGGCAACTGGGGCAACATCCTCACCGGCGACAGCGCCGCCGCCGGACGATATATCGAGGCGCGTCTGTCGCAGTTCGCCCTCGACACGCTCTACAGCCCCAAGGTTACGCAGTGGATTCCGTCATACGACGGCCGCAACCGCGAGCCGGTGACGCTGCCGGTGAAGTTCCCGCTGGTGCTGTTCCAGGGGGTGGAGGGTATCGCCGTGGGTCTGTCGTGCAAGATACTGCCCCATAACTTCAACGAGATACTCGATGCCTCTGTGGCCTCGCTCAAGGGTGAGGAATTCACCCTGCTGCCCGATTTCCCCACCGGAGGTCTGGTTGATGCCGGCCGCTACAACGACGGCCAGCGCGGCGGCGCCGTGAAGGTGCGCGCCCGCATCGAGAAGATCGACAACAAGACACTTGCCGTCACCGAGATTCCCTACGGCAAGACCACCCGCGTGATTATCGACTCGATACTGAAGGCTTTCGAGAAGGGGAAGATAAAGATACGCAAGGTCGAGGACATGACCACCGACACGGCGCGCATCCTGGTGCACCTTCTGCCGGGCACATCGTCTGACAAGGCCATCGACGCCCTGTATGCGTTCACCGACTGCGAGGTGGCCATCTCGCCCAACTGCTGCGTGATACGCAACGACAAGCCCGAGTTCCTGACTGTTAGCGAGCTGATACACCACAGCGCCGGGCGCACGCGCGACATCCTGCGCCGCGAGCTTGAGATCAGGCTCGGCGAGCATCTGGAACTGCTTGAGACCGCCTCGCTCGAAAAATGGTTCATCGAGCAGCGCGTCTATAAAGACAAGGGTTTCGAGCAAGGCGAGAACATCGAGGCCGTCATCGCCCATGTGCGGTCGCGACTGGGCGATTTCGAGGCCCTGCTGCCGCGCCCCGTCACCGACGACGACATACTGAAACTGCTTGAGATACGCATGAAACGCATTCTCAAGTTCTCGTCTGAGGAGGCTGACCGCCAGATCGCCGCCTACAACGAGCGCATCGAGCAGCTGCGCGCGCATCTCGAGAACATCACCGGCTACACCATCGCCTGGTTTGAGTCGCTGAAAGAGAAATATGGCGCCGCGTTCCCCCGCCGCACCGTAATCCGCGGGTTCGACAACATCGAGGCGTCACGCGTGGCCGAGGCGAACGAAAAACTCTATTTCAACCGCGACGAGGGCTTTATCGGTACCGCGCTGAAGAAAGATGAGTTCCTTTTCAACTGCTCGGCCCTCGACGATGTCATAATCTTCTACAACGACGGCCGCTACAAGGTGGTCAAGGTGGCCGAGAAACTGTTCGTCGACAAGAACGTGCGCCACATCGGCCTGTTCAAGCGCAACGACAACCGCACAATCTACAACGTCATCTACCAGGATGGCCGCGGCGGCACATATTATATGAAACGTTTTGCCGTGACCGGCGTCACACGTGACAAGGAGTACAACCTTACCCGCGGAACGGCCGGGTCGCGCATCGCCTGGTTCTCGGCCAATCCCAACGGCGAGGCCGAGGTGGTGAAGGTGACGCTGCGCCCCAAGCCGAGGCTCAAGACCCTGCAGTTCGACATTGACTTCTCGGAACTTGCCATCAAGGGGCGCCAGAGCCAGGGAAATATCGTGACCCGCAACGACGTGCACCGGTTCTCGCTGAAAGAGAAGGGGACATCCACCCTCGGCGGCCGCCGCGTGTGGTTCGATCCCGATGTGCTGAGGCTGAACTACGACGGGCGCGGCGAACTGTTGGGCGAGTTCCAGGGCGACGACATGGTGCTTGTGATCACCCGCACCGGCGAGTATTACATGACAAACTTCGACGCCGCCAACCATTACGACGACAATATACTGCGCATCGAGAAGTTCCGCCCCGGACATGTGTGGACGGCCCTGCTCAACGATGCCGACCAGAAATACCCGTACATCAAGCGGTTCACTTTCGAGCCGTCGACAAAGCGCCAGCGCTATCTGGGCGAGAATCCGGCCTCGACTCTGATTGCCCTCAGCGACCACGCCGGGGCGCGGTTCCGCGTGACGTTCGGTGGCGCCGATGCTTTCCGCGAGCCGATGGAGGTGGATGCCGCCGAGTTTATCGCCGTCAAGTCGTTCAAGGCCAAGGGTAAACGCCTTACCACCTGGGTCATCGATTTAGTCGAGGAGCTTGAACCGGATCCCGTGGCCGACGAGCGCGAGGGGGAGCAGGATGTGACCGACGGCACGGAAACACAGGTTTCTGACGCCGAGGGGCCCGATAGCGCCACGGATGACATTTCTGATGACGAGCTCGCCGATGAAATCAACGGTCAGGCCCGTCTCTTTGAATAAGTTATGAAAAGCAATGGAATATACGGCCTGATGTGTGGTGTGGCGATTGCCGCCGCGGCTGTTGCCACACCTTCACGGGCCGGTGCCGCTGAGCCGGTGCTTAGGCCGGTTACATCGTCATGGATGCTCTCGGCCGGTACGTCGCATCTGGTCGACACCTACCTTACGCCGCTCAAATATGACGGCTGGAGCCTGGCAGTCGACTACGAGCGCTCGCAGGCCATGAAGTTCGACCCCGAAAGGTGGACGCAGCGGCTCACGGCGGCTCTCGATTTCGACCATGCCGACAACCCGGCGCGCAACGCCTCGATGCTCTATGCCTCGCTCTCGGCGACGTGGGGGATGCAGAGGCTGTTCAATCTGCCATGGGGGATACGTGCCGGCGTGGGACCGCAGGCACGCGGCGATATCGGTGTGCTCTACAACGAGCGCAACAGCAACAATCCGGCCTCGGTAAAGGCCGACGTGACAGTAGGTGCCGAGGGGTCGCTCTCGTACACCGTGCGGCTGGGGCGCATGCCGGTGACCCTGCGCTATCAGACCGCCATACCGCTCACCGGCGTGTTTTTCTCGCCGCAGTACGACGAGCTGTATTACGAGATATACCTCGGCAACCATGCCGGATTGGCACACGCAGCCTGGTGGGGGAACTACTTCCGCTGGGAAAACCAGCTCACCGCCGACCTTGATTTCTCGGCAACGCGGCTCAGGGTCGGTTTCCGGTCTGACCTGCTGTCGACCCGTGTCAACAACATCACCTCGCGCGTCTGCACGTTTGCGTTCATCGTCGGCGTTACCACCGACTGGTTCTCGATACCGCGTCGGCAGGGGCTGCCTGCGTCAGACACGTCAGTAATATATGCCTACTGATCATGAAAAAGATACTGCACATCATCATCGCGATGGCGGCCGCACTGGGCGCCGTGTCGTGCCATGAGGTCGAGGTGTATGACACCGATCCGCACGGCACTTTCGAGCAGCTGTGGACCATACTTGACACCCATTACTGTTTCTTCCGCGAGAAGGGTGTCGACTGGGAGGAGGTGCATGCCCGCTACGCGCCGCGTATCTCTGACCAGATGACCCGCGAGGAGCTGTTTGCCGTCTGCGCCGAGATGCTCGACGAACTGCGCGACGGCCACACCAACCTTTCGGCGCCGTTCCAGACATCATATTACCGGCGCTGGTGGAGCGACTATCCGCAGAACTACCAGGCGCGCCTGGTCGAACAATACTACTTCAACTTCGAGTATAAGTCGGCCGGTGCCATCGACTATGGCATGCTGCCGCAGAACATAGGTTACATGCGCTACAGCTCGTTCGCCTACGGAATCGGTGACGGGAACCTCGATGCCATACTCGGCTACATGGCCACCGCCGACGGCGTGATCATAGACGTGCGCGACAACGGCGGCGGCTCGATGACAAACGTCGAGACCCTGGTGGCCAGGTTCATCACGCAGAAGACCTTGGCAGGCTCGATCTGCCACAAGACCGGTCCGGGGCACGACGATTTCTCGGAACCGTACGCCTATTACTATTATCCGGCTCCCGAGGGGCGTTTGCTCTGGGGAAAACCTGTGGTTGTGCTTTGCAACCGCTCGACATTCTCGGCGGCCAACAATTTCGTATCGGTGATGAAATCGCTACCCCTTGTCACCATCGCGGGTGCCACGACCGGCGGCGGCTCGGGCATGCCGTTCAACTCCGAGCTTACCAACGGCTGGGGGGTGCGTTTCTCGGCCTCGCCGGTGCGCGACCCCGAGGGGCATCTCACCGAGTTCGGCGTTGAACCCACCGAAGGGTGTGCCGTGGACCTTGACCCTATGGAGGCGCTCAACGGTCACGACACGATGCTTGATTTCGCCATCAGACTTTTGCAGAAGAAATGAAAAGAGAGATATACAGGCTTGCGGCAGCGGTGTTGCTGTCGCTCGTCACGCTGGCTGTGACCTCGTGCGGCGGCAGACAGACCGCCACCGGCACACCGCAGGGGAATATCGTCACCGACGCCTCTCTGCTCCGCATCATTCCCGACGGGAAAGGTGAGCTTGTTGAGATCGTGAACCCCTGGGACACCACACGTCTGCTGGGGCGCTACTACCTGTATGCCGACAGCGCCACCTCCATACCCGCTGACGCCACCGGCGTGAGGGTACCGCTTGGCCGTTCGGCTGTGTTCGGCACAGTGCACCTCGGCGCCATCGGCGAGCTTGGCGCCCTTGACCGGGTGGCGGCCGTGGCCGACGCACAGTATATCGGCCTCGCTGAAGTAAAAAGCGCTCTTGCCGACGGGCGCATGGTTGACCTGGGTCCCTCGATGAGTCCGTCTCTTGAGAAGATTGTGGCCCTGCGCCCCGATGCCCTGCTGGTATCACCCTTCGAGAATACCGGCCACGGCGTGCTTGACAATGCCGGACTCACCCTCATCGAGATGGCCGACTATATGGAACCCACACCTCTTGGCCGTGCCGAATGGATAAGGCTCATCGGACGCCTTTACGGGCGTGCCGCAGAGGCGGATTCGGTATTCTCGGCCGTGAAAGAGACCTATACCGCACTGGCGGCCGAGTCGGCGAAACTCTCGCCGAAACCGCGCGTGATCACCGAACAGTTCACCGACGGATACTGGTTCGTGCCGGGTGGCAAAAGCTACATGGCGCGTCTGCTTGCCGATGCCGGGGCCGACTACCCCTGGGCCGATGACGGTTCGGCGGGGTCGTTGCAGCTCGACTTCTCGGCGGTACTGGCCAAAGGTGGCGATGCCGACTACTGGCTTATCCGCACATACGGCGAAGATCTGACACTTGACGGTCTCAAAGAGCGCTATCCGCTGAACGCGCGTTTCAAGGCTTTCTCGACCGGGGGTGTGTATAATTGCAACACGGCGGTGTCGTCGCTGTTCGAGGAGTTTCCGTTCCACCCCGAGCGTCTGCTTGCCGACTATGCCGCGATTTTCGCCGGGCGCGGCGACAGCGGCCTCAGGTATTTCCATCGCGTGAAGTGATATCATGACCCGTAAGAGCGACATATCACTGTGGTGTGCCCTGGCGGCTGTGATTCTCCTGGGTGCGGGACTGCTGTTCTGCGGCACGGTCGACATTCCCGCGGCCGACGTTCTGGCCGCGCTGACCGGACGAGCGGGTGCCGACACCACTGTCTCGGCCATCGTGTGGCAGTTGCGCGTGCCGGCGGTATTCACCTCGCTTGCCGCAGGCGTGGCGCTGTCGGTGGCTGGCCTGCTGCTGCAGACAACGTTCGACAATCCGCTGGCCGGTCCGTCGATACTGGGCGTCTCCACGGGGGCATCGCTCGGTGTGGCCGTGCTGATGCTCGCCATGGGTGGCGCCGCGGGAGCGGGATGGTATCTCGGTACCATAGCGGGCGCCGTAATAGGTGCGGCGGGGGTGATGGCACTGCTGTTGCTCTTTTCGACCGTCGTGAAAAGCCATACCATGCTGTTGATTGTGGGTATCCTGATCAGTTACCTGGCCTCGGCTGCCATCTCGTTGTTGAATTTCTATTCCACCGCGCAGGGGGTACATTCTTACGTAATATGGGGCCTGGGGTCGTTCTGGGGGCTTACTCCCGAACGCACATGGGTATTCTGCACCGCCGCCGGGGTGGCAACCGTCGCCTCTTTGCTGTTCATTAAACCACTGAATGCCATGCTGCTCGGCGACACCTACGCCCGGTCTATGGGCGTCTCGCTCAGGGCTATGCGCAACTGGCTCTATGTGGTTTCTGGCCTGCTGACGGCGCTTGTGACGGCATTCTGCGGCCCCATAGGATTTCTGGGGCTTGTGGTGCCGCATATCGCGCGGCTCACCACAGGCACCTCCAACCACGCGCGGCTGTTGCCCGCCACCATTGTGTGGGGAGCCGCCACGGGGCTGTTGTGCTCGTTCCTGAGCGTGGCCTGCGGCCGCGGCAGTGTGATACCGGTCAACGCAATCACCCCCGTGATCAGCATTCCCGTAATAATCTACGTGATAATAAACCGCGACAGGCTCTCATATTTCAGGTGAGTGAGAAGTCGGACGCGTCGGACAGGTCAGACGAGTCTGACCGACTAAAAACAAAAGATCAGATGCTCAGCCTTGATGACATAACCGCCGGTTACGGCGACCGCACGTTAATCTCCGGTGCCACGGCCACGTTGCGCCCCGGTGAGCTTGTGGGGCTGCTCGGCGCCAACGGTACCGGAAAGTCCACACTGCTCAAGATAATGTCGGGGCGGCTGGCGCCGCTGTCGGGCACCGTGACTGTCGAAGGGCGCGACATCGCGCGTCTGAGCGGTCGCGAGATGGCCTTGCGGGTGGCGCTTGTCACCACGGGTCGCCCGGGCGCGGGGGCGCTGACGGTCAGCGAGGTCGTGGCTATGGGACGCTACCCGCATACCGGATTCTTCGGGCGCCTCTCGGCCGATGACCGCCGAATCGTCTCGGCCGCTCTGGCCGATGTGGGAATGACCGGCTTTGCAGACAAACAGATGTCGACCCTCAGCGACGGCGAGGCGCAGAAAGTGATGATAGCGCGCGCACTGGCGCAGGATACTCCGGTGATACTGCTCGACGAGCCTACGGCGTTTCTCGATGCCGCCTCGCGTATCGAAACTCTCGACCTTCTGCGTCATCTTGCCGCCACGCGCTCAAGGGCCATATTGCTGTCGACACACGACATCGCCCCCGTGCTCAGACGTGCCGACCGGCTCTGGCTGGTGCATGACGGGCGACTCGTCACCGGTACTCCCGCCGCGTTGGCCGATGATGCCGACGGTCTGCCGGCTCTCTTTGCCGGGCGCGGGGTCAGGTTCAATGCCGGGATAGGCGATTTCGAGTGAATATGAGGCACTGCGCCCCGGGTAACCCTCTGTAGGGAGCCATTCTATGCGTTTTTATAAAAAAAAGAGGCATTAAACCTTGCTATTACGAAATTTTTCATAACTTTGCGAAAAATATGTTATTACGCATTGTCTGTGACTCATAGCTCTTTATCGAAAAACCACGGTTTCGAGCCGAAACCCGGGTCATGCCGGTCAATTGCATTCCTTGGATAGTCAAATTTTCAATTCATATTCTCAACCCCTATCGTAATGAAAAACTTAGTTGAAAAGCTCGCCCCCATGTTCGAGGCGTTCACAAAAGAAGCCAATGCCCAGATCGAAAACGGCAACAAGGCCGCCGGTACTCGCGCCCGCAAGGTTTCTCTCGAGATCGAGAAAGCCATGAAGGAGTTCCGCAAAGTATCTCTTGAGGCTTCAAAGCAGTAAGCTTCCGCGTCCGCAAGGGCGCCGGGGGTGAGAATCCCCCATATCATTCAGGCAAATCATAAAAGGTGCAGGGCTTTTTCGGCTCCGCGCCTTTTTTAATACCCACATTCGGGTGAGGGAATACCATGTTATATTATGGCATGAATATGGATTGAAGAACCAAAACAACCAAACCTTTTATTTTTATTGGGCGCGGTCGCGCCCCGAACCAAAAGGACCAACACCCACGATGCCGCGCATGTCTGGTTCCCCTGGTTTTTAAAAGGTAAAGAACCAGATGAACCAGGAGAACCAGCCTGCATGACTCCATGTTCTAATGCCTGGTTCTTCCGGTTCCTC
>CALJBF010000164.1 GCA_938027385.1 uncultured Porphyromonadaceae bacterium
GTGCATAACCCCGGGCGTTATGACCGTTACAAACCACTCACCGGCATGGATCGCGAGGTCACCGAATTTCTTGAACAGGATGGCGAGATATTCCCCTTCCTCCGTGCGGCCGAAACGCTGGTCGATGCCTCGGTCGACAAATATCTGCGGCGCGGATTCACCTCGCTCCAGGTGGCGTTCGGCTGTACCGGCGGCCGTCACCGCTCGGTCTACTCGGCACATGCCATGGCACAGCATCTGCGTGAACGCTACCCGCAGATCACAGTATGCGAGATTCACCGCGAACAGCCGACGCTGGGCGCCGGCTGTTCGCGGTGAGGTTGAAAAAGTTCAGGGAGGTTAGAAAGTTAAGGGAAATGCCGGTGTCGTGACCATGGGTCAGCGGGGACGATGGGTGGCCGTGCACAAATAGGTGGCCACTATCGCCAGGAGGGTTACGGCCTCGGAGACAGGGATTGCAGCCCATACACCCCAGCCGGGGAATACGGCGGGGAGAATCCAGAACGCGGGCACCAGCACCACTATGCCGCGCATCAGCGTGAATATCATGGCTTTCAGCGCCTTTTCGATGCTCTGCCAATAGCCTATGAAGGCGATGTTGACCGCGAAGAACACTGCGCAGAGCGAATACACCGGCAGACCGCTTGAGGCCAGACGCCCGGCATCGCAGGCGGGATCGATGAACAGTCCGACAATCCCTTTGGCGAACAGCGCGATAGAGAGGCATGCCACGACGCCGCACAAAAGTGCCACGCGCACACTCAGACCGAACGCGGCCTTTACCCTGTCGGGGGCGCCTGCTCCGTAATTGTAGCTGATGATAGGTTGGGCCGACTGCGCCACGGCGTTGCTCATCATGAACATCAGCGGGAAAAGATAGCATGCGATGCTGAAGGCCGCCACACCTGTGTCACCGTAATATTTCATGAAAACATGGTTGCCGGTGAGCATCATCACAGACATGGCGATCTCGGTGATGAAAGCCGACGAGCCTATGCATATCTGGCGCCAGGTGTTGGCGAAGAATCCCGCGGCGCTCCAGCGGAACTTTATGACATACGAGAACCTGAGGAAATAGACCAGCACCATCCCCGCTCCCACGGCGATGCTGAGGCTTGTGGCCAAAGCCGCCCCTTTCACCCCCAGGCCGCAGGGAAATACCAGATACCAGTCAAGCACAATGTTTATCACAGCCGGGATGATGTTGCAGAACATGGCGAATTTCGGTGACCCGTCAAGACGTATCACCATCATGCCGATGCACTCGAATATCAGGAAGAACATGCCCGGGATGAGCCAGGTCAGATAATCAGTAGCGCCTGGCATCAGGGCGTCAGAGCTGCCGAGCATTCTGGCCGTTCCCTCGCGCCACAGCCATAGCGAGAGTGTCAGCGCCGTTATGAATACCAGAGAGAGCACGCACGCCTGGGTCATGTTCACGCTTGCGCGTCGTCCGTCGCCACGGGCGATCGCGATGCCGGCTACCACCGATGTGCCGATACCGAACATCAGTCCCGTACCCGTGACCACCATGAACAGCGGCGCGATGATGTTGACAGCCGCGATGCCGTCGGGGCCCACACCCTGCCCGACGAATATGCCGTCGACAATAGTGATCAGGGCATTGAAAATCAGACCTAACAGAGTGGGGAAAAACATTTTCGAGAAAAGCCGGCCTATCTTGCCGCCGGCGTAGTCAAGACCGGTTGTAGCTGTAGTAACGTCCTTTTCCATAGCTTTTTACGTTTACATTGTTTACGAAAGGGCATAAAAAAACGCCCGGACAAGAATACCGGGCGCACCCGACATCTTATCCGGCCGTGGCAGTTGCGACCGCCAGCCCTCCGATGACCGGTGCAAAGGTAGCAAAAACTTTGATGATAGCCAAAAACGGCACCGCGCCACATCCCGTCATTAGCCGTGTCGCCGCTGACGCCACAAACCAAAACAGGCACGCCCTTGTTTTTCATGAAAAGACGTAATTCAACTGATAATTGCCCGATACCGAATAGAATTCCCCACGACATGACACGACATAACAGACACACAGATGTTATCGCCGACCGTTTCGCCGCCATGGCCAAAGCCCACGGCGATCTGCCGGCG
This sequence comes from uncultured Porphyromonadaceae bacterium, assembly GCA_938027385.1. GTDB lineage: Bacteria > Bacteroidota > Bacteroidia > Bacteroidales > Muribaculaceae > UBA7173. The sequence continues at coordinate 2,107 of CALJBF010000164.1, forward strand.
GTAATTGACGGCGACAGCACTTATACTTACTCCCGGTTGCTCCTGCTCTCAGACACCATTCTGTCAAACGCGCCTATGATACGCCCCGGCGACCGC
>CALJBF010000165.1 GCA_938027385.1 uncultured Porphyromonadaceae bacterium
GAACCCTCACAGGCGGAACCAGAATCCGACGTGCTACCATTACACCACAAGGCAAGGTGTTTTGTTTTGAGGCTTGCTTTCGGGCGGATGCCCGAGGCGTTGCCGGTGTTAAATTTGTGAGGTTTTATCGCCCCTTGCGTTTAACGAGTGCAAAGTTATGTGTTATTTTTGAACTGACAAAATTTTCGGGAGTTTTTTTGCGAAAAATTTTATTTTTATGGTCTGAGAGGGCTTTTCAGGCGCCAGATTTGTGTATTGGGCATATTATGGCTAAATTTGCAAGGAAGAGTAGCCTCTCCCCTGCCGGAGGGTGTTGCATAACTCGGTTCGCGCTTAAACTGTAGGGACATCGCTTTGCGATGTTTGATTAACAATCAATCATCTGCCTTAACATGCCAAAGGCATATCCCTACAATTCGAGAGAGCGTGTAACATCCCTCACCACGCCACAATACCGAAAAGGCGGGGTGGATTGTGCAAGGAGGGCCGCTGACACAACATTATATCAGAGCATGAACGCATCAGAGCATATCACCGTTTCAGACGCAGGCGCACAGACTGTGTGTGCCTGCGAGGGGACGCCGCGCGGCACCGCCGATATGACGCCCCGGTGGTATGTGCTGAATTACATACCGCCCACGATGTCAAAGCGCATGCTGGCCGAGGCGGTTGTCGAGCGGTTCAACGGTTCGATGGACTGCGCGCTTGAGGTGTTCGCACCCACAATCGTGAAGATGGTCGAATCGGGAGGCAAACTCACACGCACGGCCACGCCGCTGCTGTTCCACTACGTGTTTGTGCGCGGAACGCTGGCCGAGGTCAAGCGGCTGTGCACCACGGCAAGCGGATTCTCGTTCCTGCTGAGTCATGGCGAGTCGTCGCGCTACGTGGTGATTCCCGACCGCGAGATGGAGGCGTTCCGCATCATCGCCAAATTCCACGGCAACCAGCTGCCATGTTTCGCGGCTGACGAGGTTGACCTTGAAGAGGGTGACATCGTGGAGGTGGTGCGCGGCGATTTCCCCGGCCTGATGGGCACATACATCCCGAAACAGCGCGGCCGCTCGGGCAACCTGTACATCTCGGTCACCAACTCGCTCTCGGCCGTGGTGTATGACATAAAGGTGGAATATCTGCGCGTGATAGAATTTGCGAAAGGGGGCAAACGCGCCTACCAGCAGATTGACGCCTTCGTGCCGAGGCTTTTCGCAGCGATGCGCGTGTTCAGCACGGGCGCGTATCCCGACAGTCACCTGATCGCCCCCCTGCTGATGTTCTGCAACCGGCTGGGAGGGGTGAAGATCGACGACACCAAACTCGACGCGAAACTGCGCGCACTGCTGATGGGCGCGTCGCTCATTCTTGGCGACGAGGCCGGATATGACCGCGCACGCCAGCGGTACGACCGCATATCGTCGGCACTTACCAATCCCTGGAGTCGCGCGCTGGCCGGTCTTGTACTGGCCGTGGCCGAAGGGCACCACGAGGGAATCGCCGAGGCATACGCCATGCTCCCCGCGCCCTCGGCACGCGAGTCAAAGACACAGGAACGCCTGCGCGAGGAGTTCCGATTTTATCTGAACGATCAAACAAACCAGTCCTCAAAATGAATATAGCGATTGTCGGCACCGGCTATGTCGGTCTTGTATCGGGCACATGCTTTGCCGAAATGGGTATCAACGTGACTTGCGTCGATGTTGACGTGAACAAAATCAACCGCCTGCTCAACGGCGAGATACCCATTTACGAACCGGGGCTCGATGCCCTCGTGAAGAAGAACGTGGCCGAGGGAAGACTGCACTTCACCACAGACCTTACCGAGGTGCTCGACGATGTTGAGGTGGTGTTCTCGGCCGTGGGGACGCCCCCCGACGAGGATGGTTCGGCCGACCTGAAATATGTGCTTGAGGTGGCACGCACTTTCGGCCGCAACATAAAGAAATACACGCTGCTGGTAACGAAATCGACCGTGCCGGTGGGTACCGCCCTCAAGGTTAAAGCCGCGATACGCGAAGAGCTTGAACGCCGCGGCGAAGATATCGATTTCGAAGTGGCCTCGAACCCTGAGTTTCTCAAGGAGGGCGCAGCGATAAAAGATTTCATGTCGCCCGACCGTGTGGTGGTGGGCGTCGAGTCAGAGCGCGCGAAAAAAGTGATGAGCCGCCTGTACCGCCCATTCCTTACCAACAATTTCAGGGTCTATTTCATGGACATACCCTCGGCCGAGATGACGAAATACGCCGCCAACGCCATGCTGGCCACGCGCATATCGTTCATGAACGACATCGCCAACCTGTGCGACATCGTGGGGGCCGACGTCAACGCCGTGCGCAAGGGTATCGGCACCGATGCCCGCATCGGCTCGAAATTCCTCTATGCCGGGTGCGGCTACGGGGGATCGTGTTTCCCCAAGGATGTGAAGGCTCTGGCGCACACCGCGCGCGAACATGGCTACACCATGGGGGTAATAGAGGCTGTGGAGGCCGTGAACGAGCGCCAGAAGGGTATCGTGGCCGACAAACTCGAGCGCCTGCTCGGCCATGACATGCACGGCAAGACCGTGGCGCTGTGGGGACTGGCGTTCAAACCCGAGACCGACGACATGCGCGAGGCTCCGGCACTGATGATCATTGACCGCCTGACCCGACTCGGTGCCACAGTGAAGGTATATGACCCTGTGGCGATGGACGAATGCCGCCGGCGCCTGGGCGACCGCGTGACTTACGCCACCGACATGTATGACGCCCTTGTCGACGCCGACGCCCTGGCGCTCGTGACCGAATGGCGCCAGTTCCGCATGCCCTCGTGGAACGTGATGAAACGTGTGATGCGGTCGCCCCTGCTGGTCGACGGTCGCAACATCTATGACCGCGAGGAAGTCGAGGCCGAAGGATTCACCTATACCGCCATAGGGAAGTAATCCCGCGGGCGTATCTCGGGTATTCCGGTCAATAAACACACAATTTCTCCTCTCTCCCCCCTCCCACATATCTCTTTCCCCTCTTTTCTCCGTATCTCCGATGCAATCAATATCTGTTAAAACCATATCTGTCCATGAAAACCAGATTCAAAGCCAGCGTGGTGGCCACCGTCATACTGACGGCAGCCGTCACTTCTGCGGCTGAAGACACAGCCATGTTGCGCGAGCCGCCCGATGAAACCCCGAAATTCACCCTTACCGGCGACACACAACCCACACGCATAGAAACCGCCTGGGAATCAGACCTCTCTAACGCCGATGACTACGAAATGGGGCATTGGCTTTTTGTGCATGACGGTGTGATTTATGCCGTGGTTGAGGTGTACGGCCCCGCCTATGACAACCTCATACAGATGCGCCGTTTCGATGCCGCGACCGGAGAGCCGATCCTTACCGACACGGGCGAGCTGTTCATGACCCTCACCCTACCCGACCGGCTGAAACGGAGTAACTCCGCCAACCAGGCGTTCGTCAACTCGGGATTCATCACCGACGATGACGGCGTGCCGGTAATGGTAACCGTCAGGCACGGTGACGGCAATGCAAACAGCAATGAAATAACCGTTTATCTGAGCCGGCTTGACGTCATAGGTCAGGAGATCAGCCACACCGCAGAGGCCGACGGCTGGGCGCACACCAACATCCCCGCACAAAAGAACAGCGCAAAATATGTCGGCAACATCGGCAACGTGCACGGCTCTTTTGCCGCCGGCACTCTCAGTTTCGAGCTGATGCTCGCATCGACAGAAACCAATCCGAGATACATGCCCCACGAGCATCTGGTATTCAGCCAGTCCAACGGCAACGACTCATATCACCTCTACGACCATGAATTTCCGTCGCCACATATCCACACGTTCCTGGGCCGCATCGATGACAACGCCTACGTAATGTCAGGTCAGACCGATGAGGTCATACTCGCCACCCACGACGCCTACAACCATCAGGACCATGCCATAGAAAACCTGTTTGACTTTGCCGAAACGCATCCCGAAATCGCGCCGCAGGGCGACAGCGGCTACTTCTTCGCCCCCGTGGACCACAACGGACACCGACTGTGGCTCGCGGCAAAGGAAATCTCGGCCGACAACGGCATACAGTTCAACCTCATGGAATGGACGGAGCCCACCACCTTCGCCAACCTGAAACCCCTGGCCGCCCTCCCCGCCACGCCATTCGCCTACGGCGAAAAGCACTATTCACCCCGCTATCAACTGCAGGCCTGCATCCTCCCGGCCACTTCGGCCACCCCTTCCGCACCCGACATACCGACCCCGACCCCCGCCTCCGATACCGCAGACGGACCTGCCGACCCCCCTAACAATCTGCCCGGCGACAATGCTGAAGACAGTCCTAAAGACACGCCCCAAGACAAGCCGGACGCCCCCTCAGGCGATAACCACGATAATGTTACCAGCGACAATTCCGGGGGCGATTCCAGCGACAATCCCGAGAACGATTCTGAAAATAATCCCGGCGACAGCCCCGGAAACAATTCTGGTGATAATTCCAGTGATGATTCCGGAGACAATCCCGAAAACAATTCCGGGAGCGATTCTGACGATGATACCACCCCAGAATCGCCTGTCATCACCGAATTCATCCTCTACGCCCCCGGCACCGGCATCGGCCGCTATCGCCTCGTGACAGCCCCGGACAGCGCCCACGATGACGACACCTCGGCATTGACCCAAGTCAGCGTTTCCACCTCTGCCGCACCCTATCATCTCGTCGGTCGCACCCTCACCCTCGCGCCCGACGCCACAGTCGCCACCCTCCATGACCTCAGCGGCCGCCACATACTCACCCTCCGGGTTCCGACAGCCTCCATCCCCTCCTTGACCGCCGACCTCACTCCTCTCCCCGCAGGCCTCTATCTCCTCACCGTCACCACCTCCACGGGCTCCCAGACCGACAAACTCCTCCTCCGCTAATCCCCCCTCAACACAGTCATGCCGGGTTCCCGCCTTTCGACGCGGAACCCGGCATAACCGTTGCGAACAATCAATCTAATGAATGTTGTCCAATCAATGATGATTACTTTTCTGAGGACAACATATAGGAATCATTTCTCTCAATGATTCCCGGATACCGACGTTTCATATCCTGATATATCGGCATGGCATCCTGAGCGGCACAGAATTCCCTTAGTGAGCGCATGGGAAAATACAGGAAACTGTCACCGGGGAATGACATAAGAATTTCCTCAATATCGCATTTGAATCGCGCCATGTCACCCGAACAACGATAAACGAGTTCAGCCCTCATGGTGGCGGCAATGATGTCACGGTGTTTGTCGTAGGAATTTACCATTCGCACAATCAGTTCCTCAAGCTGATTCCAGTCGGGCCGGTACGACCTGACAAGGCTATGAAAATATGCCCCGACATGAAATGGATTCGACGGATTGCGCTCAAAACATGCCTTTGCGAAATCAATGGCATCCGGTTCATGAAGCGCCTCTTTCACAAGCCACAATTCATGCAACAGTTTGGAATCAGAAAATTCCGTATCGTTCTGATTGGATATGGCATGCGCTTTCAGGTAGAAATCCTTGGCCCGTTTCAAACGTTCTTCACCACCTTTCTGATGACGTGCATAGAATCCGTTCAAGAAATTATATGAATATGAGTTCTCGCTGAAATACTTCACGTCTTTCAGAAAGCGCCGGTCAGGCATACGACACAGCGCACTGCACTTCCAATAAATGATGGTGCGTTCCATGTCTCGGAACAGATTGCGGCCGTAGCCGTTTAGAATCTGGTCTGCCATTTGCACGACCTGTTCATTCTTTCCCTTGTAGTACGTTTCGACCATGACTTTCAACACCAAAGATGGTATGAGCGATTCTTTGGGAATGGATGTCGGATTTGCCACAATCTGCTGCCGCTTGGCTATGATATATCCACCGAGATCGTTGTTGTCATTTGCAAGCTGTTCTATCTGCTGAGCGACGTATGCCTCAAAACGGGTACTCAGGGGTACAGGCAACTCGGCATAAGCCCTACCTATGAAACTGGCGAGACCACTGTTGAGGGAGATATACTCGGCCTCGCCGCCCCAATAGGTCAGGATACCGAACTGATCCAGATAGTCGAGACTGTCAGTGACGGTATTCCCCACAATCCCGGTAAGATCATACAGGCTTATAAACTGCACTTTCGAGAGCAGCTGCAGGACATCAAACGCCTCGGGTCTCTCTTTGCATATTTCCGATATAATATGCTCGAAATCCCGGTCAAGTCCTGACATATAGTTTTTAAGAGCCCTCATGGCCGACCGGGAATTGCCCTCTTTCCATCTGTCTACCACATGGTAGACAGGTTCTGGATACCCTTTCATCTCGGCAGTAAGAGAATCACACTGTTCCGTCGAAACATCAAGGTCTCTTATCTTCGCATACTTCGCGAAAAGAAGAGAAAGCCATTTCGGGTCTATTTCCTGAACCTTATGCCAGATAATGCGACCGTTAAAATCATCAAATCCCATATGCGGCACGAAACGAGCCGCAATATTGAATATCATGGAGCCCTGCAGTTCCGGACGTTTTATCAGCCTGACAAACCACTGAGCAAGACGGCCGTCGCGTTTTACTATACCGTTGTCGTCATCAATCACAAAACGTTCTTTGGACTCATTAAGCCTCACGAGCATTCTGACTATAGCGTCGAGTCTGGCACTACTGTCGGTCAGAACGGTGTCGATTTCTTTATCATCATACATGAACACCTTCTCGTTCAGTGCCTTCATAAAGAGCCATTCATCATCGGTATCAGACAACGGTATCACGAAAAGATCCCCTATGTCTACCTTAGTGAGAATTTTCTGGCAAAGGAACTCACGAACGAGCCGTTTACGTCCGATATGAGGCAACCCTGAAACAATCAGTGTATTGGGAGACACCGGAGGAGTAGCGGTCTGGTGTCTCACCAGCTGTTCCTCAAGAGCCTCAACATCTTTCGATCGTCCCATGAAAAGATGGTTGCGCTCCTCAAGCAGCGGATTCTGTGCCTCAAGCTCGCGCCGCAACTTGTTCTGCAATAGTCTGGCCAGGATTTTAGGCTGCAGAATCTTGTCGACGATTTTCTCATTGCGTATCCATGTTTTCACCGCCTCATGGTTCCACTCCACGTCAGGATCTATTATGAACGGGAGAAAAATCACTTTCTTGTCGTCATGGAGTTCTCGGACGTAGCCAATCTCCCGGTCAACCCATCCTCCTTTTACTGCTATTTCTTTTGAAACAAGCAATACAAAAAATCGACAGTCATCAATCTTGTCACGAATTTCATGCCATAGATCCTCACCGCTCTCGAAATTATATTTATCCACAACTACCAGATCGCGCCCGAGAGCCTCGGTCAAAGGCTCTACATACGATTTTTTCCATGCACTGCTGTGCGAAATAAAGAATTTGTTTTTCATAACGTTATAATATTAATAAATAGGATTTGCACCATAATTTACTGAGTGCAAATATAGATAAAGCCGCCGGATATTACAAGAAATGACATCGGTTTCTATAAACCCGATGTCATTTCTTGTAATATTAAGTCACCTATTTATATAAGGTTTATATAAGGGTGAGCTTATTTTAACGTTTGGTCTGTCAGTTGCTGATACTGCTCCAGAACTCCTGATAATGAAAATTCACGTTTCGCCTTTTCAAACGAAGCCCGTGCCATTTTCTGTTTTTCGGAAAGTGAGAGATGCAGAAACCTTTCGATTGCATCGACCAATGCATCAACATTACCGATCGGCACTATAAAACCGTTTACACCATCATCAACAATTTCGCGACAACCGGGATTATCGGTCGTAATAACCGGTCGCCCCATTGCACAAGCCTCCATAAGCGAACGGTTCAGACCTTCCATATACCGGCTCATCAAAATCATTACCACACCGTCACGTCGCAGATAAGACTGCACGTCATTGGTTTCGCCAAGATATTTGATATGAGCGGCCCTCACATCTCTATCCACAACAGGCTCAGGCACACCGAGCGGATGATCAGCAGCAAGTTGACCGAGAAGTTCAAAAACGACTTCCGGATGATTTTCACGAACAATAGCGGCCGCTTTTACAAACTCGGCATATCCTTTGTCATACAGTACTCGTCCGACCATCAGAAATCTCACAGTCTTGAAGTCCATTGGTGTATAAGGATATGCTCCAAGGTCGACACCTTCGCCGCCTTGAAAAAGAATCATGTTTTTCGCCTTTACAAACCCGCCTTTAACCAGCGTAGTGACATTAGATTCATTCAGGGCTATGACACGGCCTGCCTGCATCAATCCCATACGGTAAACCATGCGCCCTATTCGTTTTTTCAATGAATTTCCGCTGAAAAGATAACCGAGTCCGGCCACCATCGCCACATTTTTAATTCCTAATGAGCGCGCAGCAATTGTGCCATATATATTCGGTTTCACCGTGTAATGAAATATCATGTCAGGTCGCTCCGCCTTATATATGTGTCTCAGTTGCCTCAGATATTTCCAATCACCGACAGGATTAACTCCATTGGGATTCGCATCAATCTGAAACAGGCGCCACGACGGGTTTAGCATGGCAAGCCTCTGCCTGCTGACAGTGCAACGTGGTACCACAATAGCCACCTCCCAACCGCGACGTTCAAAATCAGCCACTACATCCCGCCTGAACTGTGTGAACGCCACAAGCGAGTTGTCACAAAAAAATACTTTCATGCCACCTCAGTTCTTCAACCACAAGATCATACCAACAGTAACAACCCTTAGCAGTTTAGGCATAAGTTTTATTCGACCATTAACTTGGAATAATCCAGCACATAAGTAACCACACCGGAATTATGTTCGGCGAAATATTGCCGGATTTTCGATGCTAAGGGCTCAGAATAATCCCGGACTACGAATGCCAGAATAAGACGATAGGATATACCTGCTGCCTCAAATGCCTCGGCCACGGTTTTAAGACCTGCAGAGATACTATCCAGCCGGATCAAGATATTATTACCGCTACCATACTTACATTCAAGTATATATTTGCCAAAACGTCCGTCACCTACGGCATCGAACTCAAAAGTCGCGTTGCCTATGGAAGCCTTCACATTTTCAGTAAACCGAATATTGAGTTTCTTCCCGATATCCGCCACTGTTTTCTGCTGCAAGTCATCATACAGTGTCCGCAATCCTACCTTTTGGCATAGGTCCTGTTTCTCCTCTTGAGATTTTTTCCGCAAGTCACAGCTTGCCCCTTCTGTATCATCTTGTTGCTCCTTTTCGCAGACATCAGCAAATTCTTTCTTATTCCGGCTGTCAATCTCAGTTCCTGACATCATGGCGAATACCTCATCACGCCGATAATCTCTTGGGCCATAGAGTTTGCCATTGTGTTTAGTTATCAGGTTGTAAAATACACCCAAAATCACAAACGGGAAAAGAACCAGAAAACCAATCAATGACAACCGCTCTGCCCGGCCACACAGTTTATCCATCCCGACCGTGAAACAAACCACCATCGCCAGATAAGCAAATGATATGAACA
>CALJBF010000166.1 GCA_938027385.1 uncultured Porphyromonadaceae bacterium
ATCAAGCAGGAGGGCAACGTGCTCACATATCAGCTCAACTCCAAGCTCACCGACGCAGGCGTGTTCCGTTTCGGTTACCGTCTCTATCCCAAGAACGCCAATCTGCCCCACCGCATGGACTTCGCCTTCGTGCGCTGGATCTGATAACCCCCGTCAATTATTGAGTGTCATGATATCATGACACTCAATAAACAATAAAACCGCCAGACCATGTGGCCCGGCGGTTTTATTGTTTATTGAGTATTCAGAGAAATTAAATCTTGTCTGATCCGATTACCTTTATTGCGGGGTTGATTTCGAGCAGCTGCCTGACCATGCCGTCGCGGTCGCGCGGCGAGATCTCTATGGGCATGGCGCTCTTGAGCACACTGCGGTCGGTGAACTTTATCGACAGGCGCCGCGTCGACAGACATGGTCCCGCCAGCACACCGCGGCAATATCTAACCTCCTTTATCTTCGCGATCGGCAACCGCGTAGGGCGGAAAAACTGATACACCAGCAGCCTGTCACCCTCGATGGCGTACCATGTGCCGGCCATCGCCACCCAGAACAGTCCCCCGATAAGGATGCCATATAGCACCGACAGCCATACCGTGCCGCCAATCGCCGCCACCACAAGTATGGTCATGGTAAAAATCACGATGGCTATCAGCCACCAGTCAATCCGGGATCGGTATACGGTCTTCTGCATCATAACTTTGTCATATTTTGTAGCGCACTCAGCGTAATCGCAGGTTTGCCTTGCAAATATACGGCAATTATTTGAGTAAATCAGACAAATGGCAGACAGGATACTGCCGTAACTTTGCATTGTCAAATAAAAATATCGTGTAGTTTACGCTGTATTGGAGAAACGTCGCACTTACCGCGACTATACCGACTGTCAGGTGAGCGATCGGATTCTGTTCAAACTGATTGACGCTGCGTTCAAGGCACCGACCAACAATCACCTCCGGCAGATGGAATTCAGGTCAGCATTTATGTAATTTTGGCAAGCACTACCGTGAAATCGGTATGTCGCATGCAGTGGAAATGCCGTAACTTTGTATCGCTTAAGAAAGCATGATAGAAATCAGATGAATTGCAATTATTGAGTGGAGGGCGTTGCAGAACTCGGCTTTCGCCTAATTCGTAGGGGGACATTGCTTTGCGATGTCTTGCTGGTTATCAACGAGATAATCTGACATGCCAAAGGCATATCCCCTACAATTCGATGAGTCTTGCAACACCCTCTTTTTGTTTTAGACAATCTCTTGATATTAAAGGAGTCTGTAGTAGCTATGCCTATTCTTACGAGTCATTCGGGTTCTTCATGATAACAATTATAATTGGGAGAATTCAATAAATTTCTATTCAAAATAATATGCTTTGAATGAGTCATGGAGTTGCGGGAATGCCGCCGCTCTACCGTAAATCGAGTCACCGGTTTCGACCGGAAAGACTTAACAGCTAACTCATACTGCTGGTACTATCTGGAATTCCTAAATATCAGGTGCGGGATTTTTGGTAAGCCGTCCGGTAATTTTTATATCTGATGTATTGTGGTTTTGTATTAAATTTGCAGATGTGAGATTTCACGTTTGCATTAAACCAATCCTTTTTGAGACCAATCACATACTTAACATGGAAAAGAAGAAAAAGAAACGGCACAGACCTCTGCTTTTGACACTCAGACGGTGTCTGGCGGTACTTAGTATCGTGGCCGTGACATTGCTGTTTGTGGATTTCTCCGGACTGGCTCACCGTTGGCTCGGCTGGATGGCCAAAATCCAGTTCCTGCCCGCTGTGCTTTCGCTTAATGTTGTGGTGATTGTGGCGCTTGTGGCTGCCACACTGCTCTTCGGCCGCGTGTACTGCTCGGTGATTTGCCCGTTGGGCATTATGCAGGACGGTTTCGCATGGTTCGGAAAGAAAAGCCGCCGCAACCGGTATTCATGGTCGCCGGCGAAGAATCTGCTCAGATATGTGATGCTTGCCGTGATTGTGGCGGCTATCGTCGCCGGCATCAGCGCCATTGTTGTGTTGCTGGCGCCGTACAGCGCCTACGGCCGCATAGCCCAGAGCCTGTTCGCTCCCGTATGGGCGTGGGGTAATAACCTGCTTGCCTCGTGGGCCGAGTACGCCGACAGCTATGCGTTCTATTCCGTGGATGTGTGGCTGAAAGGTGGCGTGACGCTTGTCGTCGCCTTGGTCACGCTGGTTGTACTCGGTGTGCTGGCCTGGCGCAACGGCCGCACATACTGCAATACGATATGTCCGGTGGGCACTGTGCTTGGTCTGCTGTCACGCTGGTCACTGTTCCGCCCGGTCATCGACACCTCGAAATGTATAAACTGCGGCCTTTGCGCCCGCAACTGCAAGAGCGCCTGCATCAATGCCAAAGAGCATAAGATTGATTATTCGCGCTGTGTGGCCTGTATGGACTGCATAGACAAATGTCACGAAGGGGCCATATCATATACCCTGCGCCGCAATACCGCCGTGGAAACGAAGAAGAGCGGCGTCGACAGCGGTCGACGCGGATTCCTCGCCGTCACGGCCACAGTTGCCGCAGTTGGCGCCGCCAAGGCTCAGGAAAAGACCGTTGACGGCGGTCTGGCAGCCATAGCCGACAAGAAGATACCCGAACGCAAGACCCGTATCGTGCCTCCGGGCGCAAGGTCAATCGCCAATCTGACACATCATTGCACGGCATGCCAGCTGTGTGTCTCGGCATGTCCGAACGGTGTGTTGCGCCCGTCGACAGACGTTGAGACCCTGATGCAGCCCGAGTCGTCATACGAGCGCGGATATTGCCGCCCAGAATGTACGCGTTGCTCGGAGGTTTGCCCCGCCGGCGCCATCGTGAAGATAACGAAAGCCGACAAGTCGTCGATACAGATCGGGCATGCCGTGTGGGTCAAGGCGAACTGTGTTCCGCTGACCGACGGTGTGGAGTGCGGCAACTGCGCGCGCCACTGTCCGGTAGGCGCCATCACCATGGTGCCGTCTGTGGCCGGAGATGCCGGTTCGCCCAAGATACCGGCGGTGAATACCGAGCGTTGCATAGGTTGTGGCGCATGCGAGAACCTGTGCCCGGCGCGTCCCTTCAGCGCCATTTATGTCGAGGGGCATGAAACCCATAGAATTATCTGACGATGAAACAGACCGATAACAACGAACGCGGCCGTCTGAGCCGCCGCACGTTCATAAAACGGCTCGGCATCGGGGCCTCCGTGACCTCGCTTGCCCTGGGCGGCTGTGCTCCGGCTGCCAAGAAGATAGCCCCCGAAAGCACTGCCACCGGCGAGATTCCCACCGACAGAATGACATACCGCACCAATCCCAAGACGGGCGAGAAGGTGTCGCTGCTCGGCTACGGATGCATGCGCTGGCCCACTGTTGCCGGCGGCAGTGCCCGCGACGGAGAGGAGGAGATTGACCAGGATATGGTGAACCGCCTCGTAGACAAGGCTCTGAAACACGGGGTGAACTACTTCGATACATCGCCCGCATATTGCAAGGGAAAATCGGAGCATGCCACCGGCGTGGCGCTGAGCCGCCATCCGCGCGACAGCTATTTCATCGCCACCAAACTCTCGAACTTCGCGCCGTCGACGTGGAGTCATGACGCCTCGGTGGCCATGTACCGCAATTCGCTGAAAGAGCTGCAGACCGACCATATAGACTATATGCTACTGCACGGTGTCGGAATGGGTGAGGACGGCATGGAAGAGTTCCGCAAACGTTACATCGACAACGGCATCCTCGATTTCCTTCTCAAGGAGCGCGAGGCCGGCCGCATACGCAACCTCGGGTTCTCGTATCACGGCGACATTGCTGTCTTCGACTACCTGCTGTCGCGGCACGACGAATACAAGTGGGATTTCGTGCAGATACAGCTCAACTATGTCGACTGGCACCATGCCAAAGAGGTGAATCCGCGCAACACCGACGCCGAATATCTTTACGGCGAGCTTGAGAAACGCAGTATCCCCGCCGTAATTATGGAGCCCTTGCTGGGCGGCCGCCTCTCTAACGTGCCCGACCATATTGTGGCCCGTCTGAAGGAGCAGGAGCCCGAACGTTCGGTGGCCTCGTGGGCGTTCCGTTACGCCGGCACACATCCCGGTGTGCTCACTGTGCTCAGCGGCATGACCTACATGGAGCATCTTGATGACAACCTCCGGTCGTTCTGCCCCCTGCAGCCGCTGACCGGTGATGAGATGAAATTCCTCTATGACACGGCCGACCTGATGATGCAGTACCCCACGATTCCGTGCAACGACTGCAAATACTGCATGCCATGCCCCTACGGCCTCGACATCCCGTCAATCCTCCTCCATTACAACAAGTGCATCAACGAGGGGAATGTGCCCGCGTCGGCCCAGAGCGAGAATTACCGCGAGGCGCGCCGTGCGTTTCTTGTCGGGTATGACCGCGCCGTGCCGCGCCTGCGTCAGGCAAGCCATTGCATCGGCTGCAACCAGTGCGCGCCGCACTGCCCCCAGCAGATCGATATCCCCGGCGAGCTGCATCGCATCGACAATTTTGTGGAACATCTCAAGCAGGGCACCATATGACCGCGAAAACCGCAGTTCCGCAGAGCCTCATCGACTTGCTGCACACCGAGCGGTGCTCGTGTGTGATTGGCCGTGCTGACAGCATCGTAATCTGCCGCGAACGCGGGGTTATGGATCTCCTCAGGCTGCTTGAGGCGTCGCCCTGCGTGCTTGACGGTGCCTGTGTCGCCGACAAGGTCGTGGGGAAGGGGGCGGCCGCTCTGATGATTCTCGGAGGGGTGTCGGCCGTGTTTGCCGATGTAATCAGCCGTGCCGCGCTGGAACTGCTTGCCGACGCCGGTATTCCTGTCGGTTTCGGCGAATGTGTCGATGCCATCATAAACCGTGCCGGTACCGGTGTGTGTCCGGTCGAGACCCTGTGCCGCGACTGTGCCACCGCCGACGAGTGCCTTCCCCTGATAAAGGATTTCGTAAGACAACTGATCAAAACATAAACAGCATAACAACATGAAACGTATTGCAGGCGTCATCGCCGCCGCCACTGTCGCGCTGGCCGGATGCGCCAACAAGACCGACAACAAAACAACCGACATGAACGATACCGCACAGCATGCAGACACCTCGGTGGTCTATATGACCAAAGAGATCTCGCCCGAGGCTATTGTGAAACTCTATAAGGCTCTGGGGCGTGAGGCCAAAGGGAAGGTGGCAATCAAGATCTCGACCGGCGAACCGGGCGGCCACAATTTCCTACAGCCATCGCTTATCGCCGACTTCGTGAAACTTACAGACGGCACAATCGTCGAGTGCAACACCGCATACGAGGGGCGCCGTTTCTCGACCGAAGACCATCGCCGAGCCGCCGAAGAGCATGGGTTCACCGCCATTGCTCCGGTCGACATCATGGATGCCGACGGCGAGGTGAAACTCCCCGTCACCGACGGCAAACATCTGAAATATGATATCGTCGGTTCGCATTATTCCGATTATGATTTCACCGTAATCCTCTCGCATTTCAAGGGACACGCCATGGGCGGTTTCGGCGGAGCGGTGAAGAACATGTCGATCGGCATAGCGTCGTCAAACGGCAAAAGCTACATCCATACCGCAGGGAAACGCGATACCACAGCCGGACTGTGGGAGAATATCGCTCCGCAGGACGATTTTCTGGAGTCGATGGCCGAGGCCGCCAAGGCTGTGGCCGACCATTGCGGCGAGAACATAATCTACATCAGCGTGGCCAACAACCTGTCGGTCGACTGTGACTGTGACTCGAATCCCGCCGACCCGCAGATGCATGACATAGGCGTGCTTGCCTCTCTTGACCCCATCGCCCTCGACAAAGCGTGCACCGACCTGGTACGCTCTTCTGACGACCACGGCAAGATTCATCTGATCGAGCGTATCGACTCGCGTCACGGCATGCACACGCTCGACTATGGCGAGCAGATTGGCCTCGGTTCACAGACCTATAAAATAGTCAACCTCGACTGATTCACTTCTAAAGCATTCAATTTATGCAAGCTACAATCCGCACCCAGAGTCTTCCATTCAGCTCACTGAAGACATATATCGCCGCAATGGCGTTCATTGCAGGCAACATCGCGCTGCCTCAGCTGTGCCATCTCATCCCGCAGGGTGGCGTGACCTGGCTCCCCATCTACTTCTTTACCCTTATCGGCGCATGGCGTTACGGCTGGCGCGTGGGCGTGCTCACGGCACTGGCATCACCGGTGGTGAACGCTCTGTTTTTCGGCATGCCCGCTGTTGCGGCTCTGCCTGCCATACTGATCAAGTCGGTACTGCTGGCGGTTATCGCCGGTGCGGCTGCATACCGCTATGGCCGCGCCACGCTGGCCATCCTCGCCGCCGTGGTTCTCGGCTATCAGGTCATCGGCACCCTGGGCGAGTGGGCCATCAAAGGTGATTTCCGGCTTGCCTGCCAGGATTTCAGAATCGGCATCCCCGGCATGATTCTTCAGATTGCCGGCGGCTGGCTGCTGCTTAACCTGCCGCGCAGGAAATAATAACAGCGCATCAGAGA
>CALJBF010000167.1 GCA_938027385.1 uncultured Porphyromonadaceae bacterium
ATCGGGGAAAGACAAGGGACGTCTGACCCCCGAACAGCAGATTGCGGCAGAATTCACCCCGGCACCCGCATCAGGCTGGCGCACGGGGAAGGAATTCTATGTGACCTCAGACCGCGCCGGTCTTGTCTTGCGCGGCACCGGACCGCTTTCGCCCGGCGACATCATAACCTACGCCGGCAAGTCAGAGAGCCGCTCGGTGACCGGCACTACCGTCACCGACATGCGTTTCACACGCGCAGGCAACCGAGCCGACACGCTAGTGTGGCGCGCTCCGTCGGTCGAAACACCCGCGTTGCCGTTCCTCGTCGACATGGATCTCATCGCCGCCATGCGCTCGGCTCTGGTGGGCAACCGCTACTACATACGCACCGCGCTGTGGTACACACCCGACGGGCATCTGGTAAACGGACGCAAGTTCATACCGGTAGAGATTATCGACATACGCCCATACAGCGCCGATTTCCCGGCCATGGTGACATTCCGCACCGAAGACGGCGCGGCCGAGGGGCATGTGATGATGTCAGAGAACAGGCCGAACGCCACGCGGACGTTCGACACCCTCTTCGCCGTCGATAATCCACGCCGACAGTTCCCCCAGACCACCGACGACAACTGGCGCGCCATACAGAACTCGCAGACACGCGAGGGGATGACGCGCGCCGAGGTACGCGCCGCACTCGGCGCACCGGCCAAGATTGACCGCGGCCAGAACCAGTCGGCCGCCTTCGAGCGCTGGACCTATACCGACGGCGTCACACTGATGTTCGTCGACGGCATCCTATCCAACGAAGTAATGTAATCAGCCCCGGAATCTATTGCTCAGTCGGGAATCTCTATCTCAAGGCCGTCGAACGCAAGCCTTACATTTTCGGGCAACGTGGCCTCGACCTCGGCCTGCGGCGGCATGTCGTGGCTCGCATGAGTCAGGTAGGCCACGCGCGGAGCGGCCTCGGCGATAATGTCGAGAGCCTCGGGCAACGACAGGTGCGACACATGCTCCTGTGGCCGCAAGGCGTTTATCACCAGCGTATCAACACCCTTTATGAGCCGGCGCGTGTCGTCGCCCACCTTCTTGGCATCGGTGATGTAAGCCAGGTTGCCGATGCGGAACCCCACTATCTCAAGCCGGTAATGATTCACATGCAGAGGCGTGACCGGCACACCGCAAACGTCGGCGGTGACACCGGGACGTATGTCATGAAACTCGAAATGCGGCACTCCCGGGTAACGCGGCTCCCGGAAAGCGTAGGGGATGCGTGCCCTGAGGTCGCGCTCTACGTCGGCCTGGCAGTATATCGGGAAGTCGCTGTCATGAAAACAGTAAGGGCGCAGGTCGTCGATTCCTCCCACGTGGTCATAATGCTGATGAGTGACCAGCAGTGCCGACAGCGCCGTTTCTTTCGGCAGACGCAGCATCTGGTGGTAAAAGTCGGGGCCGCAGTCAATGAGCAGGTTAACGCCGCCGGCGCACATCACGAGCGCCGAGGTGCGCATGCGCTTGTCGCACGGGTCGGTCGAGGTGCATGTGCGGCATCCGCATCTTAGCTGAGGCACGCCTGTGGATGTGCCGGTGCCGAGAAATATCAGTTTCATATTATCATTTTTCGCTGTAAACGATACAAATTTAGCCAAAATAAAGGGGATTTTGGAAAAGTATCTGAAAATTTTCTGTATCTTTGCGCGTTAAGAGGGCATTTGATAACGCCCTCGCGCAGTTCGCATGCATTGCTGAAATCATTCATTATCCAGGCACCCCGCGCGGGTGCAGGCACTCATCAATACATACATGACAATATGAATATGTTTAAGCTGATGATGTCGGCCGCACTGCTCTCCGGAGCACTCTCGCTGTCGGCAACCGAACATCTGAAAAGCGTGAATCCGGCCTACATCGACCAGACGGTCGCTCCGGGCGAGGACTTCTACCGCCACGTCAACAACGGATGGATGAAAGCACATCCGCTCACACCCGAACATGCCCGCTACGGCGTGTTCAACATTCTCGCTGACTCGGCCGAAAAGCATGTGCAGGACATCGTGCTGAACCTCGGCTCGACAAACCCCGCCAAAGGCACCAACGCCTTCAAGATCTGGACCCTCTACTCGCAGGGCATGGACTCGGTGCGCCGCAACGCCGAGGGTATCAAGCCTATCGTGGCCGACCTCAAGAAAATCGAGGAAACTCCCCACGAAGGGATGGAAGACCTCTTCATGTGGATGCACGGCAACTACTCGTCGCCTTTCTTCAGCGCAGGCCCCATGGAAGACATGGCCGACTCGAAAGTCTACGCCATGTATGTCTCGGGCGGATCAATCGGCATGGGCGACCGTGACTACTACCTGCTCAACGACAAAGACAACAAGCGCATCCGCGAGGCTTACCAGAAACTCATCGTGAACCAGATGCAGAACGCCGGCTACTCGAAAAAAGACGCCAACCGCATCATGAAGAACGTGATGAAGATCGAGACCGCTCTGGCCGACTCTACCTGGACACGCGAGGAAAGCCGCAACATCCCCGCCATGTACAACCCGCGCACTATCGGCCAGCTCAAGGAGATGTACCCCAACATCAACTGGGACAAGTTCTTCCCCGTGACAATGGGCATCGCCACCCCCGAGAATGTAATCGTCACCGAGATCAACACCGTCAAGCAGGCCGACAACCTGATGAAGTCGCTCACCGACCGCGAGATCAAGGACTATTACCTCTGGAAATATGTGGCACAGGCCGCTCCATACCTCTCTGACAACTTCACCGACACTAACTTCGAGTTCTCGAAAGTAATGAGCGGCGTAGAGCAGCAGCGTCCGCGCTGGAAACGCGCCCTCGGCGTGCCCGACGGCTACATGGGCGAGGCTATCGGCCAGCTCTATGTGGAGAAGTATTTCCCCGAGGCATCGAAAGCCAAGATGCTTGAGCTCGTGAACAACCTCAAGCACGCCCTAGGCAAGCACATCATCAACCTCCCCTGGATGTCTGACGACACCAAGGTGCGCGCCCTCGACAAGCTCTCGCACTTCACCGTGAAGATCGGCTATCCCGACAAGTGGAAAGACTACTCGGAGATGGAGATCGACCCGGCTCTCTCATACTACGAGAATGTGCACAACGCCGGCATGTGGCACCAGAAAGAGGAATACGCCAAATGGGGCAAACCCGTTGACCGCACCGAATGGGGCATGACTCCGCAGACCGTCAACGCATACTACAACCCGCTGGCAAACGAGATCGTGTTCCCCGCCGCCATTCTGCAGAACCCCTTCTTTGACCCCGAGGCAACAGACGCCGAGAACTACGGCGGCATCGGCGTGGTCATCGGTCACGAGATGAGCCACGGTTTCGACGACCAGGGCTCGCAGTTCGACGCCAGCGGCAACATGACCAACTGGTGGGAACCTGCCGACCAGCAGAACTTCGAGCAGCTCACCAAGAAACTGGCCGAGCAGTTCGACCAGGTTGAGATTCTCCCCGGTCTGATGGCAAACGGCTCGTACACCCTCGGCGAGAACATCGGCGACCAGGGCGGCCTCCGTGTAAGCCACACAGCTTTCCTCGACTCACAGAAAGCCAAGGGCGTTGACATCAACGCCGACGATGCCAAAATCGACGGTTTCACCCCCGAGCAGGCGTTCTATCTCAACTACGCCAACATCTGGGCCACCAACATGCGCGACGAAGAGAAACGCAACCTCACCATCGGCGACGTACACTCGCTTGCCGAGAACCGCGTGAACGTGACTCTGCGCAACATCGCCCCCTTCCTGAAAGCTTTCGGCATCAAGCCGGGCGACAAACTCTACCGCGCCGAAGATGACCAGGTAGTAATCTGGTAATCCGTACAGACCGTATAAAGCATCAGCCCCCGCAACCAGTTTCTCCGGTTGCGGGGGCTGATGCTTTATGCAGTTTTTTTACCGTATGACGAGCGAATCGGGGGCATGAGCCGTTTCACTCACCGTATCAGTCGGCTGATTGCCGCGGTCGAGCAGCGAGGTTCTCACGGCCTCGGAGCGCTGGCTGTCGGTATCGTAGTCGCGCTTGAGCAGGTCGGGAAAGAAGAGCACCTTCACCACCGCGAAAAGCACGAAAAGTTTCACGAGTATGATGGTCCACAGCTTGCGCCCGACGGTCATCTCCCTGAATCCGTCGCGGTAAAACATGAAAACCCTCACAGGCCACGGACGCCTGCGGCCGGTGCCGCGGGGCGTCTCGTCGGTGCGGGGGTTTTCGTGTGGTGTCATCGTTACGTTGCGGATAAAAGCCGCGTCAGGCAACTTATCAGTTGTGGCCGCTTACAGCCACTTCCTTGGCAATTTTGCTCACCAGACCCTGGAGCACTTTGCCGGGGCCGAACTCGATGAACTCGGTAGCGCCGTCGGCAACCATGTTGCGCACGGTCTGGGTCCAGCGCACGGGGGCGGTGAGCTGGGCGATAAGGTTGGCCTTGATCTCGGCGGGGTCGGTGTGGGGCAGTGCGTCAACGTTCTGGTAAACGGGGCAGGAGGGCACATGCACTTCGGTGGCGGCGATGGCCTCGGCGAGCTCGGCGCGGGCAGGTTCCATGCAGGGCGAGTGGAACGCGCCGCCAACCTTCAGCGGAAGGGCACGCTTGGCACCGGCGGCCTTGGCTTTCTCGCAGGCCTCGGCGATGGCCTCTACCTCACCCGAGATAACGATCTGACCCGGGCAGTTGTAGTTTGCGCAGACAACCACGCCGTCGACAGAGGCGCAGATCTCCTCGACCTTCTCGTCGGGGAGTGCGATGATGGCTGCCATTGTAGAGGGTTTCATCTCGCAGGCTTTCTGCATGGCCTTGGCACGGGCGGCAACCAGGCGGAGACCATCCTCGAAACTCAGCGCGCCGGCGACTGTCAGCGCCGAGAACTCGCCCAGCGAGTGGCCGGCGGCCATGTCGGGCTTGAGTTCGTCGTTCATCAGCGACTTGGCCAGGATGACCGAGTGCAGGAACACGGCAGGCTGTGTGACGTTGGTCTGCTTCAGGTCATCTTCGGTGCCGTTGAACATCAGGTCGGTGATGCGGAAACCCAGAATCTCGTTGGCTTTCTCGAACAGTTCCTTGGCCTTGGGATCGTTGTCGTACAGATCCTTGCCCATCCCTACGAACTGGGCGCCCTGACCGGGGAAAACAAATGCTTTCATATCTTGAGTATACGTTAGTGTTTTAAAATTCTTGAAATCCGGCCACAAAGTTACAAAAAATCCCCCACCCTGCCGCCTGATAGCCGAAAATACACTAACTTTGTGATGAACCAACAAAATCACAGACAATACAATGGCCTTTACAGCAACAATCATCCCCCTCTTTCTCGGCAACCTCCGTGGCTGGGAATGGATAATCATCATACTCGTGATCCTTCTGCTGTTCGGCGGCAAGAAGATACCCGAGCTGATGCGCGGCCTCGGCAAAGGTGTCCACTCTTTCAAGCAAGGACTGCAGGACGCCAAAGACGAAATAAACCGCCCCCTCAACAGCGACTCTGACGACAACAAAGGCACCGGCAAGTGACACAGCCCATGGACAGCAGCATGACGTTCTGGCAACACCTCGACGCCCTGCGCTCGGTGATAATACGCATGGCCCTGACGATTACCGTCGCCGGGGTCGTGATGTTCATAGCCATGCCCTGGATCTTCGACCATATCATACTGTGGCCATGCCGCGACGACTTTCCGCTCTACCGGCTGTTCGACATGTCGGCCGTGACCGGTGAACCGGCCGGCACACCATTCTCCGTGTCGCTGATCAACATCAATCTCGGCTCACAGCTGATGGTTCAGATGTCGACCTCGATGCATCTGGCGCTCGTGGTCACATTCCCCGTGCTGATAGTCATGCTCTGGTCATTCGTCAGCCCCGGCCTCTACCCGCGCGAAAAACGCCATGCACGGCGCGCATTCCTGTTCGCCACGACAATGTTTTATCTCGGCGTGGCCACGGCCTATATCATGGTATTTCCGATTACCCTGCGGTTCCTCTCGCAGTATCAGCTGTCGGGACTCATCACAAACACCATCACACTCGACTCGTATATCGACAACTTCATGACCATCACCCTGATCATGGGCATTGTCTTCGAACTGCCGATGCTGGCGTGGCTGCTGGGCAAAATCGGAATCCTCGACCGCAGTTTCTTCTCGCGCTACAGGCGCCACGCCATAGTGATACTGCTCGTGCTGGCGGCTCTCATCACCCCCACCGGCGACCCATTCTCGCTCTTCGTGGTCTTCGCTCCGCTTTACATGCTTTGGGAACTAAGCGCCTATCTCGTCCCCGCGGCGACAAAAAGCGACAGCAAAGCGCCAGTAACCGAGTAAAATCCGCAGATATCTGCTCAAAAACATATTTCACGGCGAAAAAGTTGAAAAAAAACGCCTAAATATTTGGAGGTACAAAAAAAAGCCGTAACTTTGCATCGTTTTTGAAGCACAAAAAAATATTGTTTTATTATTTAATCTACACAAAGATGAAAAAGTTATTTCTTTCTTTCGCTGTGCTCGCTGGTCTCTCGATGATCTCT
>CALJBF010000168.1 GCA_938027385.1 uncultured Porphyromonadaceae bacterium
AGAAAAGGGCTTGCCGTGCCCCTCCCCAGGGCGGGGAGACACACGGCAAGCAATGCGATGGATGCTAATGTAAGACGAGAGAGTGTGTTTTGCATACAGTGTACATTATTTTACATGGATTTTCTGTGAGGTGGCGGCTCCTCCCGACCGGGCCGAGATCACGTATACACCCGGGGCTATGCCCTGTGTCGAGAGCTCGACAGTGTTGCCGGTGCCTGTTGCCGATGCCACCTGCATGCCCTGCATGTTGTAGAGGGCGGCGGTGACACTGCTTTCTGCCGGCGACGCGATCTCATATACGCCGTTGCCTTTGTTCTGGATGAGCAGATGGTTCTTGTCTGCGCTCACACCCCGGATGGCGCTCCGGTCAAGGATGTACTTGATGCCTTCATAGGCGTTGACAAGGCCGTTGGGACCCCACTGGTCAGGAGCGTTTTCGGGCTTGGTGGTGCAGTGCTGTATCACGTCGAGCATTTCCTCATAGTTAAGGGTCGGGTCGGCCTGGAGCCAGAGGGCGGCTATGCCGGCCATGTGCGGCGATGCCTGTGAGGTACCGGCCATGATGGTCCAGTGGTAGGTCTTTGCGGTGCCTTCGTCGTAATACTCGTATACGCTGGGTGTGCCGTAATATATGGCGTTCGAGCCCAGTTTCGACATGTATGGTGTCGAGCATGTCGAGTAAATCACATATCCCGGGGCGATTACGTGCGGACGCAGTGAGCCGTCCTGCTGGTGCCCCCATGACGAGAAGGATGTCACGCCCGGGAAACTTGTCTCGGCCGGGTAGATCACATATCCCTGATATGACTGACCACCCTGACGGGAGGTATATGCGCCTACCGAGATGATTTTGTTGCCGCCGGCGAGGCTGTTGTAGGTGCCGTCGCCGTCAGAACCGGTGTAACCCTCTTTGCCGCGGTCGGTGAGGTAGGTCATGAAATACCCCTGGTAGGGTTCGGCATAGATCTGTATGCGCTGGCCCGGCTCACCCTCGACCCTGAGAGCCATGGCATGGGTGCGCCTCGTGGTGGTAGTGGCGGTGAGGTAGAAGGCCAGTTCGGCGTGGTAGCGGTTGTTCTGGCCGTAGATCTGGGCATAGCCGCCGGCGTAGCTTCTTGTGAACACGCTGTTGAATTCCTCTACGTTTCGGTCGACCTGGGCGGCTGTCACGCCCGATGGGGTGTTGCCGTTTACCATGAAACGGCGGTTGTTGGCCGGAATTTCGAACGAATATACCGGCTCGCCGGGATTGGCGAGTTCCACAATGTCAAGATATACCTTGAAGGGGGTGTCGTCGTTGCTCCAGACGGTTACGGTGCCGAGTGCCTGGGCGTTCTGGCCGAGACCACCGTAGGGGTCGGTGAGATTTTCTGACGGAGAGAGGAATGTGCGCAGCACGGTCTCGTCTTCGGTGAATTCCTTGTATATGCCGATCTTCTCGGTGCCTTCGTTGCCGGCAGCCATGAATACATGCAGGCCGGTCTCGTCAACGATATCGTCGAGCGCCTTGGCGAGGGGCTCGGTGGCGTCATGTGAGCCGAGGTTGTTGCCCCAAGAAAGGTTGAAGACTGCCGGTTTGCCCACAGATTTGGCGTAATCGGCAAGGCGCTGGGCGGCGTCGAGCATGTTAGACTGCGTACCCTGGCCGCCACCCATGAACATCTCGGCTCCGGGAGCGATGCCGCGCAGATCCATCTCGCTGTCAGGGTCGCGGAATGATGCACCCATGATTCCGAGCACATGTGTGCCATGGGTCTCGCCGTCGTCGTCAGAGCGGTAGCCTGTTATGTCGTACACGCTTTCGCCGGGATGCTGCTCGCGGAAATCATCGATAAGATGCGCGGGCACATATATCTGCGGCACGTACGACGTGCGCCCGTATTTGAGGGCGCGCACCACGCGCGAGAGTCCGTTTTCATCTTTGAATCCGATATGGTTGGGGTCGATACCCGAGTCGTAAGCGCCGATTACCACGCCTGTGCCGTCGTAAGGCTGGTTCAGCTCCTCGCCGGCGTGCACGCGGTCGACGCCGGTGACAATGCGGGCCTGGTCGTTGTGCAGCCGTGCGGGTCGGTCGATTACGGCATTGATTACGCCTTCGGCGGCGAATACGTCGGCAACCTTGTCGACGGGTATTATCACGGTGGCTATGTTGCCATAGGTGTTCTGCACCTCAGCGCCCGCACGTCGGATGTTGTCGAGCGTTGTCTGATCGGTAAACTCTATCAGCGCGCCGGTGGTAAGTGCCGCCGGAGCTTTGACCGACAGGGGCAGCGCGGTGTCTCCTTTAAGTCCGGCCAGATAAAATTCGTCTGACATGGACATCTGCACCTGCGCGTTGGCCAACAGACCTGCCGATGCCAGAGAGGCCAACAGTAAATATTTTTTCATCTGATTTAAAGGATTGATTATCAGTAATAGCATGACGCAACATGGGGGCTTCGCCCATGGTGTCGTACCGGTGTCGGTGACGTGATGAATCAGTTCTCTGCAAGCAACATCTGCGATTTTTCACGCACCAATTGCAAAGTTATGAATATTATGGAAATATTCAATGATTTTGTCAATTATTTTGGATTATTTATATGCTTTTGAGCAGAATTTGAGCAGAATACCGATGTATTGCATGCAAGCATGGTTGTTATCGCGACATTATGAATGTAACGCGCCCCTCACCTGTGATGAGTCGGGTCTGCCAGCTGATTCCGGCGGCGTCAGACGCGGTGATGAAGTGGCACAGCGCTATACCCATGTCAAGACAGGTGAATCCGTTGGATATGGCGTTGTAGAGTTCAACACGTCGGTTACGGTCAGTCACGCTGCCGCGCCAGGGCTGACAGTTGCCTGACGAGGGGGCGAGGCGCACAGCCTCAAGTATTCCGGTGAGCTCGCGGCTGTCGGGGGCGCCGGTGTCTATTCCGGTGAAAAGCCTGTCGAAAGGCTTGCGCCGGGTGGCGCCGACCAGGGTGCGTGCCATGCGTTCGGCAAAACGTGTCGACGGGGTGCGGTGGCCTACCGGGCTTACGGCCACAATCTTCATCTGCTGCGGAATCCGGGCGACCGCATCGAACCGTTTCCTTGAAAATGTGCCCCCGAGCCAGCAGGTATCAAAACCCATTGCCGTGGCGTCGAGAATAAGTCGCTCGAATGCCGCAGCCCCGGCGATGTGGTCGGCGTCGGTTGGGCCGCAGGCGAGAATCAGGAACTGCCGTGCCCCCTTGATGAATCCGTAGGTGCCTGTGGCGCCGTTGAGGCTGTCGTCGCTCACAAGCCGTATCTCCGGCGCTGTGACGGTCAGCGGTCGCCCTTCGACATCCGTGATGCTTTCAAAGAGCGTGCGTGAGAAATCCGTGGCGCGCCCGATGGCCTCGGTCAGCCGGGCATGTGTGTCGCTGTCAAGAGCAAGCCCGTTGTATGTGCGCCAGCTGTGGCGCTGTGCGATGGCGTCGGTGATGTTCATGGCGTTGGAAGGTAGTGGGAGTTATGGGAATTATGGAAGTTATGGGAGGGAAAGGGATGGGGGAATATTTCTGACACAGATATTTATTGTAGGGTCGCTGCACAATGCTATTAACTTAAGGCGCAGTGGCGTCTGGAGGACGCCGATTTCTTCGTAACCGTGTACGACGTAGCCCGCAGGGCGAAGTCGTGCACGGTACTGACATCCACAAGGG
>CALJBF010000169.1 GCA_938027385.1 uncultured Porphyromonadaceae bacterium
ACAAGATCGCCGGCAACCAGTTGCCCGGTGTGTTTCATGTGGGGGCGCGTTCTCTGGCCACACATGCCCTGAGCATATTCGGCGATCACCAGGACGTGATGGCGGCGCGCTCTACCGGTTTCGCTTTTCTGGCCTCGAACAACGTGCAGGAGACAATGGATCTTGCCGTGGTTGCGCATCTGGCGGCAATAGGGGGCGCGCTGCCGGTGTGCCATTTCTTTGACGGATGGCGCACGAGCAACGAGATGTCGACCATCGACGTGATTCCGTATGATGACATATTCGGTCTTATGGAGCCTGACCGTGTGGCGCGTTTCCGTGCCCGTGCCCTTGACCCGGCGCACCCGGAGATGCGCGGCACTGCCCAGAACTCTGATGTCTATTTCCAGAATGCAGAGGCCGCCAACACCCTCTATGATGCGTTCCCGGCCGAGGTGGAACGTCAGATGCAACGGCTTGCCTCCGTTACCGGGCGTCATTACAGTCTGTTTGACTATTACGGCGCTCCGGATGCCGAGGTCGTGCTTGTGGCCATGGGGTCGTCATGTGAGGTCATTGCAGAGACACTTGACCGGCTCAATTCCACCGGTTATCGGGCCGGTCTGATTAAGGTACGTCTGTACAGGCCTTTCGCTGTCGACCGGTTCCTTGCCGCATTACCTAAGTCGGTGAAGACCATTGTGGCGCTTGACCGCACGAAAGACCCCGGTGCCGGGGGCGAACCGCTTTTCAAGGATATTGCCGCCGCGGTGGCTGCATCATCGCTTGCCGGAAAGGTCAATGTCATCGGTGGACGCTACGGACTGGCAAGCAAGGATTTCTCGCCGGCCATGGTGAAGGCTGTAATCGACAACGCCATGAGCACAACGCCAAAACGGGTCTTCACTGTCGGCATCACCGACGACGTGACGCATCTGTCGCTCGATACCGACAGCTCGTTTACTCTTGGGCGCCAGCATCTGCTTGAGGCCATATTTTATGGTATGGGTTCTGACGGCACGGTCGGAGCCACGCGGCAGGCCGCGCATATCATCGGCGACAGCGCTGGACTTTACGCGCAGGCGTTTTTTACCTATTCCGCCAAAAAATCGGGCGGCTATACGGTAAGTCAGCTCAGAGTCGACAAAGTTCCCATCAGATCTGAGTATGCTATCGAACAGGCCGGGTACATAGCCTGTAACAAAGACCGATATATAGAGGTATTCCCCATGTTGCTGAATCTGCGCCAGGGGGGTACGTTCGTGCTGAACTGTCATTGGAATGCCGCCGAACTCGAACAGCGGTTGCCCGCTACGGTAAAGCGCATGCTTCATCGTCTGGGTGCGCGTTTCTATACCGTCGATGCCGGAGCCATCGCCGCTCAGACCGGCCTTGGAGTACGTATCAACACCATCATGCTCACGATTTTCTTCAAACTGAGTCCGGTGATACCATTTGACGAGGCCGTGGGACTTCTTAAGAAACAGGTCACGGAAACATATACCCATGAAGGCCAGGCGGTGGTGCAGCGCAATCTGGCCGCTATAGACAAGGCTGTAGGAGCGATTACCCCCGTACAGATACCTGATGCGTGGGCTGATGCCACTGAACCTGTCATGCCCGAATACGGAGCCGACCTCCCGGCGTCGGCTCCCGAGGCGTTGCGCAGTTTCGTAAGGCGCATCGCGGGCCCGTGTCTTGCCCGCAAAGGCGACACGCTACCGGTCTCGATGTTCGCCCCTGACGGTCACATGCCCCCGGGTACCACTGCCTATGAGCATAGGCGCATAGCCATAAATGTGCCCAAATGGCTGCCTGACAAATGCGTGCAGTGTACCGAATGTTCTTTCTTCTGTTCACATGCCGCCATACGTCCGTTCCTGCTCTCGCCTGACGAGGTTTCGGGGGCACCGACCGGTTTCGACACCATACCATTCAAAGAGGGAGCCGGGGCACCGTTGCGTTACCGCATACAGACCTATACCGACGACTGCACGGGGTGTGGTGTCTGCGTGGCTGTCTGTCCAGGTCATGCCCTGCGGATGACATCCGCACCCCCGGAACGTGTCGTGCAGGCGCCGATGCTTGAATATTGCCGCAGTCATGTCACACCAAAGACCGGCGGACTGCCTCGTTTCACGCTTAACGGGTCGCAGATGCACCAGCCGTTGCTTGAGTTCTCGGGTGCCTGTGGCGGGTGTGGCGAGACACCATACGTGAAACTGCTCACACAGCTTTTCGGCGAAAGGCTGATCATAGCCAACGCAACGGGCTGCTCGTCGGTCTGGGGCGGCAACTATCCCAGCAACGCCTACACCACACTGCCATCGGGGCGCGGGCCGGCCTGGGGCAACTCGCTGTTCGAAGATAACGCCGAATACGGTCTGGGAATGCGCCTGGCGCTCGACACACTCGCCACCGGTAAAAAAGATGCCGACGCACAAGCCGGCGGTGACGGGAACGGCAAAACCACTGTCTGGGCTATCGGTGGCGACGGATGGGCCTACGACATCGGTTTTGCAGGTCTCGATCATGTCGTTGCCTCGGGGCACGACATCAATATTCTGGTGCTTGACACCGAATGTTACTCGAACACAGGCGGCCAGACCTCCAAGGCCACACCGCTCGGTGCCGTCACGAAATATTCCCCCGCCGGAAAACGAACCTTCAAGAAAGACCTGGGACGGATGATGATGGCCTACGGCAATGTGTATGTGGCGCAGATTTCGCTTGGGGCATCGCCGCAACAGGCTGTTGACGCCTTACGTGAGGCTGAGGCTTATCCCGGGCCGTCGGTGGTGATAGCTTACTGCCCCTGCATCAACCATGGCATACGTGCGGGGATGCTGGCAGGCCCCTCGCAACAGCGGCGGTTTACAGCGGCCGGATATTGGCCTCTGTACCGCTATAATCCGCTGTTGACCGCGCAGGGGCTTGACCCGCTCATTGAGGATGCGGTTGACAGCACCCGTGAATTCGACGGTCTTCCGGAGGGCGTCACCCCCTCGGGACAGGAGGATATCGATTCGGCTGCCGCGTCACTCGGGCCCTGGAACAAGGTGGCCGATGAACATGCCACGCTCACGTTCGACGCCCCGGCCGATGGCCCCGACGGTAATCTTGACGCGGTGCTCGACGGAGAAGACCGGTACGCCGACCTGCGCATGGTTGCGCCGGGAGAATATGCCACGATACGTGGCGACATGGCCGCCCGTCAAGGGAGGGTCATCGACCTGCTGCGCCGGTCGCCCGAGGCGGTACCGGCAACAGCTGCACAACAAAAGCCGTCAGGCAACGTTACTCAATAAAAACGTTTCAACAATACACGTATGAAAATAGCATCGCAACTGCGTCGCACCAACATAGCCCAGTACCTGCTTTACATGTGGCAGGTAGAGGATCTGCTCCGCGCATACGACCTTGACATCGACCGGCTGGCGGCCGCCGTGATTGACCCCGTGCCCGACCTTTCGGAAGAGGATGCCCGCGCTCTGCGCGAGTGGTACGAGTCACTTATCGACATGATGCGTCGCGAGGGGGTGGCGGAAAAGGGGCACCTGCAGATTACCCGTAACACCCTCGGTGACCTGGCCGACCTGCACCGCCGTATTCTTGCCGAGGCTACCCGTTTCCCGGAATATACCGCCGAGTTCTACCGCACGTTGCCATATATTGTAGAGCTCCGGGCCAAATCGGGTCCCGAACCGGCCGGCGAGATTGAAACCTGTTTCAATGCCCTTTACGCCAGGCTGATTCTGCGCCTGCGCCATGCCGACGAATCAGCCGAGACAGCCGCCGCCATCGACCAGATTACCCGGTTCATCGCCGCCCTGGCCCGCGACTACCATCTTGACGAGGCCGACAAACTCTTCACCCCCGAAGAGGATGCACCCGCCGATGCCACCCCGGCAAAAGATGCCTCTGCCAAGCCTCAGGCACATGATGCCGGAGATGCCCCCAAATAAGAAAATTGCCTTTTGAACCAATAAAATGGCATGTGAACATGTGAAATGCCTTTTGAAACATGGGAAATGCCTTTTGTTTTTAGTGCCCCGGCCTCGGCCGGGGTTGCTTGTCTCCTGGGAAATGTGTAACTTTGCAGGTGCTTAAGCCGCTACGTGCGGCCTGCCCCCGCTATGACGATGAAGATACTTGTGACCGGCGCCGCCGGACAGCTTGGGCGCGCCATGACGCGCACCGCCCCCGCCCTCAACGGAGTGGAGGTGGTTGCCGCCACGCATGCCGACCTCGACCTGCTCGATGCCGGCGCCGTGCGCCGTTTTGTAACCGGTGGCGGTTTCACGCACATTGTCAACTGCGCGGGATACACGGCAGTTGACCGTGCCGAGACCGAGAAACAGGCTTGTACCGCCGCAAACATAGAGGGACCGGCAAACCTTGCTTCCGCCGCGGACGAGGCCGGGGCACGCCTTGTGCATGTGTCGACCGACTACGTGTTCGACGGGCGGTCGCACCGGCCTTATGCCGAGGGTGACAAGCCCGCTCCGCTCCAGCATTACGGCGCCACCAAGCGCCGGGGCGAGACGCGCGTGCTCGCAGCCTGCCCCGAGGCCATTATAGTGCGCACGCAGTGGCTTTACGGTCTTGGCGGCCCGAACTTCGTGGAAACCATGCTTAGATTATCGGATCAGCGCGGCCATGCCGGGGAGATAGCCGTGGTGGCCGACCAGGTGGGCAGCCCCACATGCGCCGATGACCTTGCGCGTGCCCTGTGGGCAATCGTGACGGCACGGCAATGGGTGCCCGGTATCTATCATTATTCAAACGAGGGCGCAGCCACCTGGTATGACCTTGCAGTAGCCGTGATGCGTATGGCCGGCCGGTCGACACAAATCATCCCCATCCCTACCGAGGAGTACCCGACGCCCGCGGCGCGGCCGGCATACGCCCTGCTCGATAAACGGCGCATACGCGCCACATACGGCGTGGAGACGCCCCACTGGGCCGACTCGCTGGCACGCTATATGGCGCAGCGCGATAACGCGGTCAACGCCCGGCAGCCCGCTGCCAAAGAACAAGACACTGACAGACAGAGATGACACTTGAAGATGAGATAAAACGGCGGCGCACGTTCGCCATCATATCGCACCCCGATGCCGGTAAGACAACCCTTACCGAGAAACTGCTCCTTTTCGGCGGCGCCATCCATGTGGCCGGAGCCGTGAAGTCGAACAAGATCAAGAAAACCGCCACATCAGACTGGATGGAAATCGAGCGCCAGCGCGGCATCTCGGTCGCCACTTCGGTGATGGGTTTCGATTATGAGGGGTGGAAGATAAACATCCTCGACACTCCGGGTCACGAGGACTTTGCCGAAGACACCTACCGCACCCTTACCGCGGTCGACTCGGTAATTATCGTGGTCGACGTGGCCAAGGGCGTGGAGAAACAGACCCGCCGCCTCATGGAGGTGTGCCGCATGCGTCAGACCCCTGTGATCATATTCGTGAACAAGCTCGACCGCGAGGGGCGCGACCCCTTCGAGGTTGTCGACGAGCTTGAGGCCGAGCTTAAGATCAAGGTCAGGCCGCTCTCATGGCCCATCGGCATCGGCGCGCGTTTTAAGGGTGTCTACAATATATACGAGCATACACTCGACCTTTTCAAACCAGACAAACAGCGCGTGAGCGAACGTGTGGAGATTGCCGATGTCAATGACCCCGCGGTAGACGCCGCGATAGGAGAGACCGAGGCCGCCCAGCTGCGCGATGACCTTGAGCTTATCGAGGGTGTCTATCCCGAATTCGACCGTGAGGAATACAGCGCCGGACGGCTTGCTCCGGTCTTCTTCGGCTCGGCGCTGAACACGTTCGGCGTCAAGGAACTTCTGGACTGTTTCGTGGAAATCGCTCCCTCTCCGCGTCCCACGCAGGCCGAGGAGCGTGTGATAAAGCCCGAAGAGGAACATTTCACCGGGTTCGTGTTCAAGATACACGCCAACATGGACCCGAACCACCGTTCGTGCATAGCTTTCGTGAAGGTGTGCTCGGGCCGTTTCGAGCGCAACGCCCCCTACCGCCATGTTCGCACCGGGAAAGACCTGCGTTTCGCCGCCCCCACCGCTTTCATGGCACAGCGCAAGAGCGTTGTAGACGAGGCTTTCCCCGGTGATATCGTAGGTATTCCCGATACCGGCAACTTCAAGATCGGTGACACGCTCACCGAAGGTGAGGAACTTCACTTCAAGGGGTTGCCATCGTTCTCGCCAGAGATGTTCAAATATATCGAGAACACAGACCCGATGAAAGCCAAACAGCTCGACAAGGGTATACGCCAGCTCATGGACGAGGGTGTGGCGCAGCTGTTCGTGAACCAGTTCAATGGCCGCAAGCTTATCGGCACCGTAGGTCAGCTGCAGTTCGAGGTGATACAGTACCGCCTTCTGCACGAATACGGCGCCCAGTGCCGCTGGGAGCCGCTGTCGCTCTACAAGGCATGCTGGATAGAGTCTGACGACGAGGCCGCCCTCGATGCCTTCAAGCGCCGCAAGCACCAGTTCATGGCAGTAGACCGCGAGGGACGCGATGTGTTCCTCGCCGACTCGAACTATGTGCTGCAGATGGCGCAGGCCGATTTCCCCTCGATCAAGTTCCATTTCACAAGCGAGTTCTGACACTCAGTACGCTCCATGCAGTTCCGAATAGATGCCACGGCTCCGGGTACCAATGCCCGCGCCGCCACAATAACCACCGACCACGGCGAGATAGCGACGCCGGTATTCATGCCCGTAGGTACCTGCGGCGCCATAAAGGCTGTGACGATGGACGACATGCGCCGCCGCGTCAAGGCGCGTATAATCCTGGGCAACACCTATCACCTTTACCTGCGACCCGGAACCGACCTGCTCGAAAAGGCCGGGGGACTGCACAGGTTCAACGGCTGGGACGGCCCGATTCTTACCGATTCAGGCGGTTTCCAGGTGTTCTCGCTCGCCGAGAACCGCAAGCTCACCGACGAGGGGGCATGGTTCCGCTCGCACATCGACGGCTCGAAACATCTTTTCACCCCCGAGAAGGTGGTTGACATACAGCGTTCCATCGGCTCTGACATAATGATGGCCCTTGACGAGTGTCCGCCGGGCACCGCCGA
Organism: uncultured Porphyromonadaceae bacterium; assembly: GCA_938027385.1. Taxonomy (GTDB): domain Bacteria; phylum Bacteroidota; class Bacteroidia; order Bacteroidales; family Muribaculaceae; genus UBA7173. The sequence continues at coordinate 7,090 of CALJBF010000169.1, forward strand.
GAAGAGCTATGCGCGCAAGTCGCTCGACCTTACCCAGCGATGGCTGAAACGCGGATGGGAGCATTTCAATTCCACTGAGCCGCGTTACGGCCACAGCCAGGCGTTTTTCCCCATAGTGCAGGGGTGCGTGTATCCTGACCTGCGGCGTGAGGCCGCCAGCGAGGTGGCCGCGCTCGGGGCCGAGGGTAACGCCATCGGCGGTCTGGCCGTGGGCGAGCCTGCCGAGAAGATGTATGAGATGATCGAGATTGTCAACGAGATTCTCCCCGCCGACCGTCCGCGCTATCTGATGGGCGTAGGCACCCCCGAGAATATACTTGAGGCCATAGACCGCGGCGTTGACATGATGGACTGCGTGATGCCCTCGCGCAACGCCCGCAACGGCATGCTCTTCACCCGCAACGGCATTATGAACATGCGCAACCTAAAGTGGGCAGACGATTTCACGCCGATCGACCCCGAAAGTCCGCTTGACCTTGACCGCGAGATTACCCGCGGTTACCTGCGCCATCTGTTTGTGGCCAAGGAGCTTGTGGCCATGCAGATAGCCACGATACACAACCTGTCGTTCTACCTGTGGCTTGTCGACGAGGCCCGGCGACACATCATTGCCGGCGACTTCGCCACATGGAAACCCGAAATGGTGCGGCGCGTCACCACACGACTCTGATACAGCAACTGATGTCAAAGATAAAAGACATATTCCGGCGGTTGATGCCGTCACGTCTGCCCGCGATTCCCAAGGGCCGCCTCGGCGTGTCGATAATCGACTGGTATATCATCAAGAAGTTTCTCGGTACCTATATCTTCGCCATAATGCTGATTCTGGCGATTACCATTATGTTCGATGTGAATGAGAAACTCGACGCCTTCCTGAAAGCCCCGCTTAAGGCCACGATATTCGACTATTTCGTCAACTTCCTCCCTTACTTCGCCAACCAGTTCAGCCCGCTGTTCGTGTTCATCGCCGTGATTTTCTTCACATCGAAGATGGCCGACAACTCAGAAATCATAGCCATACTTTCGTCGGGCATGAGTTTCAGGCGTCTGCTGCGTCCCTACATGATTTCGGCGGCGGTGATAGCCATAGCCACCTTCGTGCTGGGCGCCTACATCATCCCACCGGCCAATGTGAAACGCATAGCCTTCACAAACACATACGTGAAGAACCGTCGTGTCGACTACGGCGACAACATCATGCTTCAGGTCGCTCCGGGGCAGATAGCCTACATGAGCCGGTTCGACAACACCACCAAGACCGGCTACCGTTTCTCGCTTGAGAAATTCGGCAAGAAAGGACTCGAATCGCGCCTCACGGCCATGTCGGTGAAATGGGACACCCTATACCAATGGCAGGTGCGAGACTACATGATACGCGACTTCCACGCCGACCGCGAACTCATCAAGACCGGCTCGCGCCTTGATACCATCATCCCCTTCGAGCCGCGCGACTTTCTTATCTCGCGCAACGACCAGGAGACACTCACCTCGCCGCAGCTCAAACAGTATATCGAGCGGCAGCGCTCGCGCGGCGTGGCCAACATCCAGGCTTTCGAGATCGAGTACCACAAGCGCTATGCCATGTGCGCGGCGGCGTTCATCCTCACCGTCATCGGCATGTCCCTGTCGTCGCGTAAGGTCAAGGGTGGGATGGGCCTCAATATAGGCCTGGGCCTGGTACTGTCGTTCTCGTACATCCTGTTCATGACGGTCACCTCGTCGTTTGCCGTCTCGGGAATGACCTCGCCGCTTGTGGCCATGTGGATTCCCAACCTGCTCTACGCCATAATCGCCATATTGCTCTATCGCAAGGCGTCGCGCTGAACCATAGCGCCCTCCGCACGGTTCTTATATCATAAGAGGCTGCGACGGAAACCGTAATCCCCGTAGCCGGCAGATGATATAGGGATTCCATGCGTTTCAATTATTCATTTCCACAGTGGTTGCAGCGTAACACCGCCGACGGCACAGCACCGCCGACGGCATTCATCATGCTGGCCTCATTCGTGGTGGGCATCACGGCAGGCGCCTGCGCCCAGCTGCTGAAATGGATGGTGGCACAGATTTCGCATTTCGCTCTCACCGGTCTTGACCCCACGCGGTGGAACTGGCGTTTCCTGTGGCTCCCCGTAATCGGCGTTATCCTGGCCGCCTGTTACCAGCGTTATGTCATACACCGCGAGATTTCTCACGGTGTAGACAGGCTGAAGGCCTCCCTGGCGCGCCGTCACCCTTACATGCCGCTCGGTCTTACCATAAGTCCTCTTATAGCCGCCGCGCTCACGCTCGGGCTTGGGGGGTCGGCCGGTACCGAAGGCCCGATAGCTTACGCCTCGGGGGCTATCGGCAGCAATCTTGCCAAAAGGTGCCGTTTTAGCCGTGCAATGGTCATGACCTTTACTGCCATCGGCGCCGGGGCCGGCATTGCCGCCATGTTCCGCGCCCCTGTGGGGGGATTCTTCTTCACTCTTGAGGTCATCGGGCTTGCCATGAGTGTCACGCAGCTTGTGGCGCTGGGTGTGTGTTGCCTCACTGCCGGGCTCACTGCCTGGATGCTTGCCGGTGGCGTGTCGGACATCCCTTTCCCCGCTTGGCACCCCTTTGATCTGTCTACTATCCCCATGATTGTATTTGTCGGCGCCGCCTGCGGCCTTTATGCGGTGTATTACAACCGTGTCATGGCCGCGCTTACCGCGCGTTACGCCCGGTTCGCCAACTCGTGGCTGAAGAACATCACTGCCGGTACCGTCATAGGGCTGTCACTCTTCCTCCTCCCGGCCCTGTACGGCGAGGGGTACGGTGTCATAACACATGTACTTGCGGGCGAGCTCTCGGCACTCTCGGCATGCGGACCGCTTGCGCACATCACCGCCTCACCCTGGGGGCCGGTGGGTGTGTGTGTGCTCATACTGCTTGTCAAGGCCATGGCAACGGCATCGACCACCAGCGGCGGCGGTGTTGCCGGCGACTTCGCCCCGGCCATCTTCGCCGGGTGCGCCGCCGGACTGCTCTTCGCCTCGGTTGTCAATCTGCTTTTCGGCCTCTCGCTGCCGGTCAGCGACTACGCCTGCTACGGTATGGCTGCCGTGCTTGGCGGCACGTCGCGTGCGCCCCTGATGGCGATATTCCTGGTCGTGGAGATGTCGGGTCACTACAGCCTGTTGATGCCGGTGGCATGTGCGGCCGCCACCTCCTACCTTATCGTCACTCTGCTTAAGAAATCTGCCCCGCACCCCTCCCAATCTGCAAAATAATCAGCGTATCCCGCCGTAACCCCTCGAAAAACCTGAAAATATTTTCTGTGGCTGTATAAATTTTTATTAACTTTGCGGGCAGGAGAGAGGGTACCGGTCACCGCCAAGACTCTCTATCCGGATAAACCTCACATTGTCAATACAGATGAATACCAAGTCACTGGTTTCCGTAGCCGACCTCGACAAGGAGCAGATTCTGCGCCTGCTGGGGGCGGCCCGTTTTTTTGAGGAACACCCCAACCACAAGATTCTCGACGGCAAAGTGGCCGCCACGCTCTTCTTCGAGCCTTCGACCCGCACGCGCCTGAGTTTCGAGACAGCCGTGAACCGTCTGGGCGGCCGCGTGATAGGGTTTTCAGATGCCTCGACAACATCGTCGTCGAAAGGGGAGACCCTTAAGGACACAATCAAGATGGTGTCGAACTACGTGGACATAATCATCATGCGCCACTACCTCGAAGGGGCCGCACGCTACGCCACCGAGGTTACCGACGTGCCCGTGGTCAACGCAGGCGACGGTGCCAACCAGCACCCGTCGCAGACCATGCTCGACCTCTATTCGATACTCAAGACTCAGGGAACCCTCGAGAACCTTACCATTACCCTGGTGGGCGACCTCAAATACGGACGCACAGTGCACTCGCTGCTCATGGCCATGAGGTATTTCAAACCCCGTTTCAGGTTTGTGGCATGTGACGAGCTGCGGATGCCGCGCGAGTATGTGGAGTTCTGCCGCCGTCAGGGGATAGAGTTCGAGGAACATACCGACTTCTCGCAGGAGGTAATCGACTCGTCTGACATAATATACATGACCCGCGTGCAGCGCGAGCGTTTTCAGGACATCATGGAGTATGAGCGCGTGAAGGATCTCTACACTCTGCGGAACGACATGCTCGCCACCTCGAAACCTAACCTGCGCATACTCCACCCGCTGCCACGTGTGAACGAGATCAATCCCGATGTCGACGATAACCCCAAGGCGTACTATTTCGAACAGGCGCGCAACGGCCTCTATGCCCGTCAGGCAATAATATGCCGCGCACTGGGCATCGACGTCGAAAAGCTCGCCGAAGACCTCAAGGCATCAGAAACAGCATCAGAACCCGCAAGGAATCAGAAATCATGACCAGTCAGAAGAAAGAACTTGCGGTAGCCGCCCTCGAGAACGGCACCGTGATAGACCATATTCCCGACAGCGCACTTTTCAAATGCGTGAAGATACTGGGACTGGAGAACCTCGGCTCGACCCTTACCATCGGCAACAACCTGCACAGCAGTCGCATGGGCCGTAAGGGAATAATCAAGGTGGCCGATGTATTCTTCCCCGAAGATGTGCTGAACCGCATTGCCCTCATCGCCCCTGATGCCGTGGTGAACACCATCCGCGGCTATGAAGTGGTGGAGAAACGTGTGGTCACCCTGCCGGCCGAGATACGCGGTATCGTGAAGTGTGACAACCCCAAGTGTATCACCAACAACGAGCCGATGGCAACGGTTTTCACCGTTGTAGAAGACAAACCGGGCCATATCCGTTGCCGCTACTGCAACCACACAGTGGCAAACGACAAGGCCAATATTAAGTAACACCGCCCCCGACAGATGAAACGCCAGCTCAAGCCGGGCAACATGCTCTTTCCGCTCCCCGCCGTGATTGTCACATGCGGCCGGGATGTGGAGCATTCGAACATGCTCACCGTGGCATGGACGGGCACCGTGTGTACCAATCCGCCGATGTGCTACATCTCAGTGAGGCCCGAACGCCATTCATATCCCATCATAAAGGAGAACATGGAGTTTACCATAAACCTCACTACGGCGGAAATGGCACGCGCCACAGATTTCGTTGGAGTGCGCTCGGGCCGCGACACTGACAAATGGCAGGCAACCGGTCTGACGCCCTGTCCCGGGGTGGCCGTGGCGTGCCCCTCGATAGAGGAGGCGCCGGTGTCGATAGAGTGCCGGGTGAAGACGATATTGCCACTTGGAAGTCACGACATGTTTCTTGCCGAAGTGGTGAACGTATTGGCCGACGAACGGTATTTCGACCCCGATACCGATCTTTTCGACCTTGAGGCAGCCGGTCTGATGAGCTATAC
>CALJBF010000170.1 GCA_938027385.1 uncultured Porphyromonadaceae bacterium
GGCCGAACTGTGCCTCGAAGGCGCCGAGCACTTTCTCAAGGTCATGGCTCGACGATTCGCAAAGGGCGTGGAAGTGGAACCCCTCGATGCCGTCGGGCAACGTGTCGCCCAGCATGGCGGCGGTGACGCCGAAACGGCTGCCGGGGAGCGCGGGGTTGTATATGTCGGTCTCGATGACCGAGCACTCGGGGTTTACCCTCAGGCCCGGCGACACCCCTGCGGCAATGGCCCGAGGTGCGAATCGGTTGAACTGGTCGAGCGAGTTGAACGTGATGTGCGAGCTACCGGCCAGGTATTCGTCTATGGTGCCGTCGGTATAGGCCGGGCAATACGAGTGCACCTTGCGGCCCAGTTCCTCGTTGCCAAGGCGCAGTTCGTTGAGCGACGAGGCTGTCGATTTCACGCCGTATTCCCTGAAGATTCCGAAAGTCTTCCACAGGGCATTGGCCTTGAAGGCCATGATGATCTCTACGCCGGCATCGGCGGCGACACCGGTTATCAGCGACAGGTTGCGGCGCAGGCGCTCTTCGTATACTATATAATATGGTGTATCCAAGTCAGTCGAGTATTTTGAATCGGGCGAATTTGAGCATGAGTTTCTTCTGGTCGGCTCCCGAGAAAAGCACGTTTATCTTTGCTCCGGTAGGGGCATCCTCTATCGAGACGATGCGGCCTCGGCCGAAACGTTCGTGCAGAATCTCCATGCCGTCGGCCAGTTCGCCGACAGTGTGGCGGCTGAAATCGCCTGAGCCGGCGGGTGCTGTGTCTGTCGTGACATTCCGTGCCGGTACGCCTACTGTGACACGGGGGCGGGGAGGGGTCTGCGGACGTGCGGGCACAGGGTCGATGACGGAATGTACCCCCACCGACGAGTGAAATGACTCGCGGTAACGGTCGAGCCGCTCGGCCGAGCGGTCGAAGGTCATGGCGGTGCCCTGCATGAGTTGCAGGTATTTCGGATTGATGTCGCGCAGGAACGGCGACGGACGGCAGGCCATGCTCTGGCCGTTGCGGAACCGTGACGAGGTGTACGACATCATGCAGAACCGTTTGGCGCGGGTTATGGCCACGTAGAGCAGACGGCGCTCCTCTTCGATCTCGGCAATCGAGCCCTGTGACATGGCGCTCGGGAACAGGTCATCCTCGACGCCAACAATGACAACGTTGCCGAATTCCAGGCCCTTCGAGGCGTGCACGGTCATCATCGTCACTTTCGGCCCCTCGGTATTCTTCTCCTTGTCATCCTGGTCGGTGGCAAGCGACACTTCGGCCAGAAAATCGATCATGGAAACATCGGCGATACCCTCCTCGTTGCGCGTGTCCACGAACTCCTGCACGTTGGTCAGAATCTCCTGCAGGTTCTCCTGTTTCGACATGTTCTCGGGCGTGGTGTCGGTCATAAGCGACGTCAGCATGGCCGTGCGCGAGATTATCATGGTCGCGAGCGCGGCGGCATCTGCGCCATTCCGGTCAGCCTCGACGAATCCGGCCACCAGGTCGCGGAAACCGGCAAGTTTCCTCGCCGTGCCGGAATTGACAGAGAGCATGTATTTCTGCGGGTCGTTCAGCACCTCCCAGATGCTGACGCGTCCCTCTATGGCGGCGCGGGTCAGTTTACCCACGGTGGTCTCGCCTATGCCGCGGGCCGGATAGTTGATGATACGCCGCAGGGCTTCGTCGTCATCGGGGTTGACGGCGAGCCTGAAATAAGCTATGGCGTCTTTGATCTCCTTTCGCTGGTAGAACGAGAGGCCGCCGTAGATGCGGTAGGGGATATTGCGCTTGCGCAGGGCCTCCTCCAGGCGGCGGCTCTGCACGTTGGTGCGGTAAAGTATGGCGAAATCATCCCAGGTGTCACCGGCCTCGACTTTGCGGCGCGCTATGCGCTCGGCGGTCATTCCGGCCTCCTCATAGTCGGTGTAGCAGTTTATCACCTCGATTTTCGGGCCGACGTCGTTTTTCGAGAATACCTGTTTGCGTATCTGCTCGCGGTTCTTGTCGATCAGCGAGTTGGCGGCGTCGACGATGTTCTGTGTCGAGCGGTAGTTCTGCTCAAGCTTGAATATGCGCAGGTCGGGGTATGCCTTGCGCAGATTGAGGATGTTTCTGATATTGGCTCCGCGGAACGAGTAGATGCTCTGGGCGTCGTCGCCCACCATTGTCAGGGCGTTGGTCTTCTCGCACAGCTCGGTGACGATGCAGTGCTGGGCGAAGTTGGTGTCCTGATACTCGTCTACGAGCACATATCTGAAGAAGTCTCGGTAATACGACAGAACCTCGCGGTGTTCTTTCAGAAGCACGTTGGTGTAGTAGAGCAGGTCATCGAAGTCCATTGCTCCGGCCACGCGGCAGCGGGCGCGGTACGTGCGGTAGATGTCGACCGTCAGAGGGCGCCGCGCCGCGCGGTCGGCGCCTGTCAGGTCAAGGTCGGCGGCGTATGCGTCGGGCGAGATCAGCGCGTTCTTGGCCATTGAGATCACACCCTGTATGGTCGAAGGCTTGTAAAGTTTCTCGTCAAGGTTCATGTCCTTGATGATCTGCTTTATCAGTGCTTTCGAGTCGGCCGAGTCGTAGATGGTGAACGTGGGCTTGAACCCTATCAGGGCCGCGTTCTGCCTGAGAATACGGCTGAAGATAGAGTGGAATGTGCCCATCCAGAGCCGACGGGCGGTATCGTGCCCTACAAGGGCCTCGATGCGGTCGCGCATCTCGCGGGCAGCCTTGTTGGTGAACGTCAGCGCCATTATGCGCCAGGGCTCGTAACCCTGCGTGAGCAGATGCACGATCTTGTAGGTGAGCACGCGGGTCTTGCCCGACCCGGCGCCGGCAATGACAAGCTGGGGGCCGTCGCAGTATTCCACGGCCTCTCGCTGCTGGGGGTTGAGCTGTTCAAGATACTCCCGCGTCATACGAACCGGTTGCTCTGCGGGTTATACTCGAAACCTGCGGCGCCGAGTTTCTCTTCAAGCGCCGTGCGGTCCACCTCCATGTCGTCGCACAGACGGTCGAGTCCTTCGGGGTAATCGTCGCGCAGTCTGGTGTTTATGTAGCTGAGCAATATGATGGGATCCTGTGGTAGATTTTCCATGTACGGTCTGTTCTTTACTGCAAAGTTACTTAATTATGGCGGGTCTTTACGACTTTATGGGTGGAATTTTGTAACTTTGCTCAAAATTGGGCGGTTATCTCCGGGCGCATGAATCCGGTCGGCAGCCGCCTCAGACAACAGACCATGGAATTTACCACCGAATATTTCGCCGACGTAATCGAACACGGAATTGCGTCGCTGCAATATCCTGCACGTCCCGCAGGTCTCTATGAACCTATCCGCTACACCCTCGAAGGGGGCGGAAAACGCATCCGTCCGGTACTTCTGCTGGCCACAGCCGCCGCCTACGGTCTGGCCCCCGAGCGGGCGCTTGCTCCGGCTCTCGGCATAGAGCTGTTCCACAACTTCACCCTGCTGCATGACGACGTTATGGATAACGCAGATGTGCGCCGCGGGCGCCCCACGGTGCACCGCCGCTGGAACAGCGAGACGGCAATCCTTTCGGGCGACACCATGCTCACCATGGCCACGCAGTTCATCGGAAGGTGTTCGGCAGCACTCCTGCCTGGTGTGCTCTATCTGTTCAACCGCACTGCCATCGAGATATACGAAGGCCAGCAGTATGACATGAACTTCGAGAGCATGACCGACGTCACCCCCGACGAATATCTTGAGATGATTCGCCTCAAGACCGCCGTACTGCTGGCGGCCTCATGCCATATCGGCGCCCTCATATCGGGCGCTCCCGATGTTGACCAGAAGGCGATGCACGCCTACGGCGAGGCTCTCGGCATGGCTTTCCAGCTGCGCGACGACCTGCTTGACACCTACGGCGACCCTACTATATTCGGCAAGGAGATAGGTGGCGACATCATAAACGAGAAGAAGACATATCTCTGGATCATGGCCCGCAAGGCTGACGCCCCGGCGCTGGACGCCATTCTCCGCGCAAAGCCCTCTGATCATATCAAGGTAGAGCAGGTGAGGACGCTGTATGACAGGCTCGACATCCCCGCGCAGACCACGGCGCTGATCGACAGCTATATCGACAAGGCTGTAAAAGCACTTCCCGAGTCAATGCCGGCCAATGCCCGCGAGTTCTTCACGAAACTTGCCACATCGACATCCACCCGCCAGTCGTGATGCCTGAGCTTTTCGATACCCATACCCATCTGTATGACGCCGCTTTCGATGCCGAAGAGGGTGACACCCGGCTTGCGGGACAGGCAGACGCCGTGCGGCGTGCCGTCGACGCAGGTGTGACGCGGATGATTCTCCCGGCATGCGAGATGAAGGAACTTCCGGCGATAGAACGGCTTGCCGCCATGTTTCCCGGCAACCTGCTTGTAGCCGCCGGCATACACCCCGAGAATCTGCCCGCGCCCGATGCGTTGAATGACGAACTTGCACGGCTCGACACATATATCGCCGCTCACCGCCGCGACCTGGTGGCCGTGGGCGAAATCGGCATAGACCTCTACTGGGACCGCTCGCGCCTCGATGACCAGAAATCTGTATTCCGCGAGCAGTGCCTGATGGCATTGAGGCATAACCTGCCCGTGATTATCCACTGCCGCGAGGGGCTTGACGAGGTACTTGACGTGCTGTCATCTCTACCCGCGACTCCGCGGGGCGTATTCCACTGTTTTTCAGGAACGGCCGACGATGTGGCGCGTATACGCCGCGTCGGCGACTTCTATTTCGGCATAGGGGGTATTCTCACTTTCAAGAAATCGAAACTTCCCGAGGTAGTCGGCGCCATCCCGACCGACCGCATACTGCTTGAGACCGATTCGCCCTACATGGCCCCTGTGCCCATGCGCGGGCGCCGCAACGAATCGGCCTATATGCCATATGTGGCGGCGCGGCTTGCCGAGGCGCTTGGCATGACAGCCGATGACGCAGCGGCCCTTACGACCGATAATGCGCTGACTCTGTTTGGCCGTTCACCCGAAAATCAGTAACTTTGCACCCAGATAAGAAAGATAAGAAAGCAAAGCCAATCACCACATGATAGCTACCTCCAATTTAGGAATACAATTCGGTAAAAGAGTTCTTTTTCAGGATGTGAACCTGAAATTCACGCACGGCAACTGCTATGGCGTGATCGGTGCCAACGGCGCCGGCAAATCGACGTTGATGAAAATCCTGTCGGGCGAGCTTTCGCCCACACACGGCAACGTGACGATGGGGCCGGGCGAGCGTCTCTCGGTTCTTGAGCAGGATCACTTCAAGTTCGACGACCAGACGGTGATGAACACCGTGCTCCAGGGCCATTCGGTGCTCTGGGACATCATGGAAGAGAAAGACGCCCTCTATGCCAAACCCGATTTCTCGGACGCCGACGGCATCCGTGCCTCTGAACTTGAGGAGCGTTTCGCCGAGCTCGAGGGGTGGAACGCCGAGGCTGACGCCGCGGCACTCCTTTCCGGTCTGGGCATACGCGAGGACCGCCACCAGATGCTGATGCGCGACCTCACCGGTGCCGAGAAAGTGCGTGTGCTCCTGGCGCGCGCCCTCTACGGCAACCCCGATAACCTTCTGCTCGACGAGCCTACCAATGACCTTGACCTCGACACCGTGGCATGGCTTGAGGACTACCTCTCGAAATTCGAGAACACGGTGCTTGTGGTCAGCCACGACCGCCACTTCCTCGATTCGGTCTGCACACATACGCTCGATATCGACTACAACAAGGTGACCCTCTTCGCCGGCAACTATTCGTTCTGGTACGAGTCGTCGCAGCTCGCCCTGCGTCAGCAGCAGCAGCAGAACAAGAAAGCCGAGGAGAAACGCAAGGAACTTCTCGAGTTCATACAGCGTTTCTCGGCCAACGTGGCCAAGTCGAAACAGACTACCTCGCGCAAGAAGATGCTTGAGAAACTCAATATCGAGGAGATCCAGCCTTCATCGCGCCGCTACCCCGGCATCATCTTCACCCCCGAGCGCGAGCCGGGCAACAAGATTCTCGAGGTGCACGGCCTCACAGCGCTTTCGCCCGAAGGCGAGGTGCTGTTCAAGGATGTGAACTTCCAGGTCGAGAAAGATGACAAGGTGGTGTGCCTCTCGCGCGACCCCCGCGCCATGACCGCCCTGTTCGAAATCGTGATGGGGAACCGCAAGGCCGACGAGGGTACGTTCGAATGGGGCCAGACCATCACCACGGCCTATCTGCCGCTCGATAATTCGGCGTTCTTCAACACCGACCTCAACCTTGTCGACTGGCTCTGCCAGTTCTCTGACGACTCTTCCGAGATTTATCTGAAAGGTTTCCTCGGCAAGATGCTCTTCTCGGGCGAGGAGGTGCTCAAGAAAGCCTCGGTACTTTCCGGTGGCGAGAAGATGCGCTGCATGATTGCCCGCATGATGCTGCGCAACGCCAACACCATGGTGCTCGACACCCCCACGAACCACCTCGACCTCGAATCGATCCAGGCTCTCAACAATACCCTCAAGACATTCAAGGGGAACCTGCTGTTCGCCTCGCACGACCACGAGTTCATCCAGACCGTGGCCAACCGCATCATAGAGCTTACCCCCAACGGCATAATAGACAAGATGATGGACTACGACGACTATATCACAGACGAGAAGGTCGCCGCCGCCAAAGAACGTCTCTACGCCCGATAATATCCACACGACACAACCCTCATACGATTATGGTAAAGCATATAGTGACATTCAAGCTCAAGGGTACGCCCGAAGAGCGCCTGGCCGTAGCCCGCGATTTCCGCGATGCGCTGATGAAACTGCCCGCGACGATTGACTGCCTGCAGTCGATGGAAGTGGGTATCAACGAGAACCCCGCCGAAAGCTGGGATCTGGTGCTTACAGCCGTGGTGCTCACCATGGAGGATGTGGCTGTCTACGCCACACATCCGGCACATGTCGCCGCCGCCGCCATCATAAAGAACCACAAGGACTCACGCGCCTGTGTGGATTATCTTTTCGAAGAAAAAGTTTAAATGACTTCAATTTCTGAAAATCCATCACTTTCAATACAACATACCCGTGATTGCTTTCTTTAAAAAAGGAACCAGTGAGTTCTATGCCGTCGAGGCTGACCATAAGCTCGACAAGCTCGAACTCGAAAAGCTCACATGGGCTTTCTCAGGTGCGAAACCCCTGAGCGCCACATCTGTCAAGGGCACATTCGTGGGCCCGCGCCGCGAGATGATAACCCCCTGGAGCACAAATGCCGTCGAGATCACCCAGAATATGGGGCTTGAGGGTATCAGCCGCATCGAGACATTCACCCGCGTGCCCGACGGCGAGGAGCCCGTTTTCGACAAGATGCTCCAGCGTGTCTATGACGGTATCGGCCAGCGTGTCTTTGCCGTCGACCGCAAGCCCGAGCCGATAGTCCACATCAAAGACATACACGAGTATAACCTCCGCGAGGGTCTGGCCCTGTCGGCCGACGAAGAGGCTTACCTCACTTCGCTCGCCAAGAAACTCGGGCGCCCCCTGACCGACTCGGAGGTGTTCGGTTTCTCGCAGGTGAACTCTGAACACTGCCGCCACAAGATCTTCAACGGCACCTTCATCATCGACGGTGAGGAGAAACCGCTGTCGCTCTTCAAGCTCATCAAGAAGACTTCGCAGGAGAACCCCAACTCGCTCGTTTCGGCATACAAGGACAATGTGGCGTTTGTGGAAGGTCCGGTCATCGACCAGTTCTATCCCACGAACCCCGACCGTCCCGACTATTTCGCCGTAAAGGATCTTGAGACCGTGATCTCGCTGAAAGCCGAGACACATAACTTCCCCACCACAGTCGAGCCGTTCAACGGCGCCGCCACCGGTACCGGCGGCGAGATCCGTGACCGTCTGGGCGGCGGCCGTGCGTCGCTCCCTATCGCCGGCACGGCCGTCTACATGACGTCGTATCCGCGCCTGAGTCCCGAACACAAGTGGGAACTGGCCTCGAATCCGCGCGTATGGCTCTATCAGACACCCGCCGAGATTCTGATCAAGGCCTCGAACGGCGCCTCGGATTTCGGCAACAAGTTCGGCCAGCCGCTGATCTGCGGTTCTCTGCTCACGTTCGAGCATGACGAGAACGGGCGCCTTTACGCCTACGACAAGGTCATCATGCTTGCCGGCGGTGTCGGCTACGCCGCCAAAGACCAGGCCATCAAGGGGCATCCCGAGGCCGGCCAGAAAGTGGTGGTGATGGGTGGCGACAACTATCGCATCGGCATGGGCGGCGGCGCAGTGTCGTCGGTCGAGACCGGCCAGTATGCCAACGCCATCGAGCTTAACGCCGTGCAGCGTGCCAACCCCGAGATGCAGAAACGTGTCTCGAACGTCATACGAGCCCTCGCCGAAGGTGAGAACAACCCCGTAGTGTCAATCCACGACCATGGCGCCGGCGGTCATCTCAACGCCCTTTCGGAGCTCGTTGAGGAGACAGGCGGCAAAATCGACCTCGACGCCCTTCCCGTCGGCGACAAGACCCTTTCTGCGAAAGAGATTGTCGGCAACGAGAGCCAGGAGCGCATGGGCCTGGTAATCAAGGCCGACGACATACCCTATGTGGAGCGTATCGCCCAGCGCGAGCGCGCACCGATGTATGTGGTCGGCGAGACAACCGGCGACGATAAGTTCGTGTTCGAGGATAAGAACGGTGTCAAGCCCATCGACCTCGGCATGGCCGACATGTTCGGTAACTCGCCTAAGACCGTGATGCGCGACGAGACGGTGAAACTGACTTACAAGGATGCCCCCTATGATCCGGCACACTGCCTCGAGAACCTGACTTCGGTACTCGCGCTTGAGGCCGTGGCCTGCAAGGACTGGCTCACAAACAAGGTAGACCGTTCGGTGACAGGCCGCGTGGCCCGTCAGCAGTGCCAGGGTGAGATTCAGCTCCCTCTCAGCGACTGTGGCGTGGTGGCTCTTGACTATACGGGTCGCAACGGTATCGCCACCTCTATCGGCCATGCCCCGCAGGCCGCTCTCGCCAACTCGGCGAAAGGGTCTGTGCTCGCCATCGCCGAGGCTCTTACAAATATCGTTGGCGCCCCGCTTACCGATGGCCTGAAGGGGGTATCGCTCAGTGCCAACTGGATGTGGCCCTGCAAGAATCCCGGCGAGGATGCCGCGCTGTATGCCGCCGTGCAGTCGTGCAGTGACTTCGCCTGCGCCCTGGGCATAAACATCCCCACAGGCAAGGACTCGCTGTCAATGACCCAGAAATATGGCGCCGACAAGGTCTTCGCCCCCGGTACGGTAATCATTTCGGCCGGTGCGCAAACCGACGACGTGCGCAAGACAGTGTCACCCGTACTCCAAAACCGCAAGAACTCCGAGCTTTACTATATCGACTTCTCAGCCGATGCCCTCCGTCTGGGCGGGTCGGCTTTCTTCCAGGCCCTGAACCATGTGGGTGGCGATGTTCCCACGGTCAAGGATGCCGGTTACTTCAAATCGGTATTCAACGCCGTACAGACCCTCGTGAAGACCAACCGCGTGCTTGCCATGCACGATGTGTCGGCCGGCGGTCTGGTCACCGCTCTGCTTGAGATGGTGTTCGCCAATACAAACGGCGGTCTTTCCATCACCTCCGAAGGTTTTGTGGCAAACGGCGAGACCGATGCCGCCAAGATCTGGTTCGCCGAGAACCCCGCAGTGGTGATTCAGGTAGAAGACAGCAAGCGTCCGGCAGTCGAGAAGATTCTCGAGAAAGCCGGCGCCCGTTTCTGGATTCTCGGCCGTCCGTCGGCAGAGCGCACGCTCCTGCTTGAGCATCAGGGCTCCGAGCATCTTGTGGGCATCGACCACTGCCGTGACGTATGGTTCCACACCTCATATCTGTTCGACGCAATCCAGTCGGGCAACGAATGCGCCACCGAGCGTTTCGAGAACTACAAGCGTCAGCCCCTGCGTTACGCCATCCCCGCGTCATGGAACGGCCAGCTCGCCGACCGCGGCCTGAAACTGCGCCGCGACAAAGCATCGGGCCTCCGCGCCGCCATCATCCGCGAAAAGGGTGTGAACGGCGACCGTGAGATGGCCTATTCGCTCTATCTGGCCGGGTTCGATGTTAAAGACGTGCATATGACTGACCTCATGTCGGGCCGCGAGACACTTGACGACGTGAACATGATTGTGTTCTGCGGCGGGTTCTCGAACTCCGACGTTCTCGGTTCAGCCAAGGGGTGGGCCTCGGGTTTCCGCTGGAACGAAACCGCCCGCGAGACACTGAAACGTTTCTATGCTCGCGAAGATACCCTTTCGCTCGGTATCTGCAACGGCTGTCAGCTTATGGTTGAGCTGGGCCTGCTCTCGCCCGAGGGAACACCGGACAACGGCCGCCCGCACATGGAGCACAACATCTCGCACAAATTCGAGTCGCAGTTCGTGGGTCTCACCATCCCGGCAAACAACTCGGTAATGCTGAAGTCGCTCGCCGGCATGAAACTCGGCATCTGGGTGGCTCACGGCGAGGGACGTTTCATGCTCCCCGGCAAGATGGCAAACTACAACATCGTGGCCAAATACAATTACGCGGCATATCCCGCCAACCCCAACGGTTCGCGTTATGCCACGGCGGCTATCGCCTCGGCTGACGGCCGTCATCTGGCCATGATGCCCCACCTGGAGCGCGCCATCTTCCCCTGGCAGTGCGCCTATTATCCCGCCGCCCGCAAGGCCGACGAGGTAACCCCCTGGATCGAGGCCTTCGTCAACGCCCGCGAGTGGATCGAGAAGAACGCCCGGTAACCCGCCCCCCACATAAGTTACATACGCCACATAAGTAACATAAGTTACATCCCCACCGCATAAAACAAACCGGCACATTCCGAAAGGGAATGTGCCGGTTTGTTTTATGCGCTAACGCTGCAGATAATGTAACTGATGTTACGTATGTAACTTATGTTACTTATGTGAATCAGAACTTGTATCCGACGGTGAAGACGAGATTGGAGTTGTTGTCGGTGACCTTTACCTGGGGGCCGTCGGTCCAGTAGCCGTCGTATTCGGTGAAAGAAGTGAATGCGTGGTACTCAGACGAGCGGTGGCGCAGCACATAAGCCGCATCGACATAGAATCCTTTGTAACGGTAGCCGATACCGAGCGAGTAGTTCTGTATCGAGTTGTCGAAAGTATAGGCCACGTTGGTGCCCGATGTATAAACCTCCACGTCATTGTCGCGCACTTCGGGTTTCACCTGGGTGCCAGTGTAAGAATATCCGGCGCGCACACTGAACTGGGGGGTGACACGGAACTCGGCACCGATGCGGAAAGTACTTGATGCCTTGAAGTAATCCTTGATGTCCTGGTTGAAGTAATCATATTCGGCACCGTAGTCATCTTTGGTCTTCATGTCGCCGTAGGCGTCATATTCATAGTCGGCGCTGATGATGGCGCGGCCGCCGATCACACCGGCCAGACCGAACATCAGTTTCCACGGCGAGTGCAGGTTCCAGTCATACACGGCCAGGTCGGTCTCCTCGTCACCTTTCACTCCTGACGAATACTGGAATGAAGTGGCGGCGTCATAGCTTGTAGTGAGCGACCAGTATGTGGGGGTATGCACGGCCACACCGAAACGCAGTTCGTTTATCGGTTTCAGTATCACGCCGAACTTGGCGTTGACACCCGAGCCTGAGATATGCTTGCGGTTATAGAGGTCGAAACCGCCGTTACCCTCGGTGATGCCCATGTCGGCGTTGGCAGGCACATTGGCATGGTCAAGCGATTCGCCGTACCAGGCGTTCTGGGTGAACGACAGGTCGGTGATGCCCAGAGCGGCGCCCCAGTAGAACACGTTTGACACACTGCCGCCGAGGTTGATTGAGTATTCGTCGATGTAGCCGCGCTCGTCGACATTCATGCCGGCGGTGCCCGTGGTGGGCCTGATCTGCGGATTGGCGTCGACGGGATACTGCCACAATCCGTTGTACATGTCGGTCTCGAACATCTGGCCGGTCTTGTCGTCATAACCGGTTACCGGCGTGATCATGCCCGAGTTGTATGCCAGTACCGACAGCCACGACGGAGCGTCGGGAGCATTGTTCTGGTACGGGTTGAATTTGGTGTCGTCGTTGAACTTGAGATCCTCGGGGTTGACACCGTCGGTAAACGAGGTGATATAGTTGCTCAGCGAGGTGTTGAGCTGCATCCCCGATGCGCGGTATCTTCTGTGAAACGATGCCTGACGGTTGTAGGATACGCCCCATGACAGGGTGGAGGCTGAGGTTCCGCCGAAGTTGAATGTGCCCACGTAGCCGAAATTGTTGACATCGACATGTGTCTGGCTCATCGAGGTGCCGCCGGTGACACCGGGGCCAGAGGTCTTGGAGTTCATCATGTTCACGTCGAGCGTGAAACCGATATCCGAGCCGCGGTAGACACCGATACCGGCGGGGTTCTGTGTCAGGGTCGACAGGTCGCCGCCGAGTGCCGTGAACGCGCCGCCCATCGACATGAACCTGGCGGTTCCTCTCAGCTCCTGGGGAGCGAGGTTATATGCGTCGATGGCGCTTTGTGCCATCATGGCCGCAGGCATCAGAGCCAGTGCGGCGCCTATATACAGTTTTTTGGCCATAGTCTTGGTTGAAAGTAGATAGATCAGAAGAAGATGGATCAATTGCCGTCAGGTATGTCAGCGGCCTCTGTGGCCTCCACCGCCTGAATATCCCCCGCCTCGTGACGAACCGCCCGAGAAACCGCCGCCACTGCCGCGCGATGAGCCGCCGGTCGAGAAACCGCCGCTGCGTCCGCGGTTGTATGAGCCGGTTGACTGGTTGCTGTTATAGCGGTTTGAGTTGTTATTGTTGTTGTACGACGGTGTGCGGCTCGGTGTCGCGGGCTGACGGTTGTACCCTTCGCGTCCGCGCTGATATGAGCCGTTGACAGACCCCGCGGTGGTGGGACGTCCGACGGGCGACTGATACCCAGGGCGCGATGTATGGGTGCCTGTGGCCACACCTGTCGAGGGACGGCGCCCGTTTGAGTTGGCTATGGTGTTGCGTCCGCGGTAGCCGGGACGTCCGCCGTTGGCGGCATTGCCGTAATAGCTGTTGCCTGCGCCGGGACGGTTGGGACGTGTGGCGCCTGTGGGATTGTTGTAATAACGGGGTGCCCAGGCCCACGACGGGCCGCTCCATCCCCAGCCGCCGGGATAACCCCAGCCCCATGCCCCGGGATAGCCCCATCCCCACGACGGGCCCCAGGCCCATGACCAGCCGGGCGACGACCAGCCGAATGACCAGTACCAGGGATCGTACCACGACGAGTAGTACCACGGATTGCCGTACCACCCCCATGGACGGTACCATGATGAGTAGCCGTACCAGGGCCATCCGGTGCTCACATTTATTGTGAGCGAGGTGTCGGGCTGGCCGGCGGCCGCGGCATATCCTTCGTTATATCCGTTATTGTATGCGTCGGCATACTGGTCATCATCCTGATATGCCTCCTGGGCCACTTCCGAGCCGTGGAAACGTGCCAGGTTCCTGGTGTTGGCCATATTGCCGGCGGCAAGCGCCTCGAACTGTTCGAGCGTTATGGAATCGCCCTGGGCTTTGTCGGTTGCCGGCGCATGACGGTTGTATTCGTCAACGTCGCGAGTCGAACCGGCAACGGGCACATAGCTGTCAGCGCTCTGGAAATCGCCCACATTGTCCCAGGGCACATACCCCGCGCCGTCATAATAATACTGGCCCGAAACGGCAGGGCGCGTTGACTGTGACTGCGTCTGCCGCGGAGTCTGCTGTTTCTGCTCTTTTTTCGCTTTGGCGGGGTCGTAATAGATATCATCATCATAATACGACTGCGCCATCACTGCCCCCGCGCCGACCATGGCGGCAAGAGACAGGGCTGTAAGTCGTTGTGTAAGTCTGAGATGTTTCATATTGCTTAGACCATCGCGGGCGCCAAACGTTTAACGCCCTTTATGGCTGTGTGCACAAAAATAACAAATATCCCTGACAGTTTGCTCATTTTTCGTCTCTTTAACAATATTTTGTAGGGTGTTTTTATAATCCGTCAATATGCCGGTTGCATATCTTGCTGTCCGGGTGCTGAAAAACGCCTGTCGTAGCTCATTGCCGCCACAGATGGATGGCTCTGAATACAGCCATTAATTTTATACAGATAATTTTAATATGAGTAATTATTCTTTAATTTTCTTTAACTTTAAAAACCGCATTTTCTCACAAAAAAATTCACATTTTTGCAAAAATTAAATAATGTTATTGCGCAATGTCTGCATAACAGGTATGTATAACTAATCATTATTTTCAATGAAACATTTACTGATACGCTCGGTGGTGTTTACAGCGGCATTTGCCGGTCTGTTACCCCAAGTGAGCGCACAGCGCAGAGGTGTCACTGACGTTTCTGCAGGTTCTCATCCGTTTGTCGGCGGTGTTATCAAACCCAATGACTCGTCGTTCAAGGCCGGTATCTATACCATTCCTTCCGACGGAACCACCACCTTGACCATGCTTGTCGAGGATATCAAGCCCAACGGTGGCGGTGTACTTGCCGACGGCAAATACCATTCAATCAGTTACCGTGTCGGTTTCTGGGGCGACGTGAATGTGACTTACAAGATCTTCGACGCCGAAACCTGGGAGAACGAACGCACGCAGTCGTTTTCGGGCAGCTGGAGCATGATTGCCACAGACATGGCATACAATGCCCTTGATGGCGGAATATACGGCTGTTTCTATACAGCCGACGGCAAAGGCTATGAGTTCGGCACTCTTGATGTCGACAACCGCAAACACAACCTCATATCCACAATAGAAACGGCAAACCCCTGGTATGGCGTGGCCGTGGCTCCTGACGGCACGGTATATGCCGTGGCCAAGAACGGTATGCTGATGACTGTCGACAAGACCGACGGCACTGTGACGGTAATCGGCGATACCGGCCTCAGCGCCAACGGACCCGCATCGGCCGCAATAGATCCCAAAAACGGCAGGATGTATTATTCACACTATGACGGCGCTCAGTCGGCCATATATGAAATTGACCGGAGCACGGCTTCGGCCACTCAGGTTGCTGTGTTTGCCGGCAGTCAGTTCGTTGGCCTCAATGTGCCGATGGTGAGAGCCGAGGCCTCAGCGCCGGCTCCTGTCTCGGGTCTTGCGGCAACGTTCCCGGGCAACAGCCTTGACGGCACCCTGTCGTTCGATGCGCCATCAACAACGGCCGACGGCAATCAGGCCTCCGGAGATATATCCTACTCCGTAAAGATAAACGGTGTGGAGACCCTTACCGGAACCACCGCTTACGGTGCCACTGTCAGTGTGCCGGTTACACTACCGGCGCCCGGCAGCTACGAGTTTGCCGTAACGGTCAGCAAAGATGGTGAACCCAGTGAGGAAACCACAGTCACATGCTGGGCCGGTGATGATGTGCCCCAGGCTCCGACCGGTGTGGTCATGAAACTCGAAGGCAACACCGTCAGGCTTTCATGGACGCCTGTTACCGCAGGCGAGCATGGTGGCTATGTGAATGCCTCAGAGATTCTTTATGCCGTGACGCGCTATCCCGGAGGAACGGCGGTGGTTTCAGAATATGCAGGGTGTGAATATACGGAATCGCTGCCTGAACTGGCTGACGGATTCGTGGATTACTATTACACCGTCACGGCCACGGCGTCAGGGATGTCATCAGCCCCGGCAGAGTCGAACCGTATGATTCTTGGCGCGGTGATCAATCCCCCTTACCTCA
>CALJBF010000171.1 GCA_938027385.1 uncultured Porphyromonadaceae bacterium
GACAAAATGGCAGTGTGCCGTTCCGATGGCCCCATATATCCGTGGGGCAGGAAGTGCGGTTTCTTGTTCAATGGCTGAAGGCGGCGTTGCAGCGCTCGAGTTTCTCGGGTGTACCGATGTCGAACCACCGGTAAGGGCCCGGTATGGCGCATGCGGTGATGTTGAGCCGGCCGGCCGCCCATATATAGAAAGGTGTCATGGAGAATACGGGCCCTTTTATGCCGGCATACTCTTCAAGCAGGGGGAACACCCGGTCGGGGCGAATAAGATGCACCCCGCCGAATGCGGCGGGGAAATGGGCGGCGGGGTCGGGGAGGAATTCTTCGGGGCGTGTCTCGCCGGTAGCGGTGTTTTCCCACCCTACAAGACGCCGGGTGGCACGGTCGAACCACAGACGGCGCCCCGACTGCCTGTCGGAAACAAGCAGGGTTGCGTCGGCCCGGTCGGCGGCGAATGCGCGCGCCATGTCGTCGAGGTCGAAATCGGTCATGATGTCGGCGTTGTGCAGCCATACGGGTTCGGTGCCGGCAAGCATCGGAGCCGCTTTCAGCAGACCGCCGCCGGTATCGAGCAACCGGTCAGACTCGTCACTGATTGCGACCGGTGTGGGGCAGCAGTTTCCGTTGTCGCCCGTTCCGGCTGACGCCAGATACTCCTTTATCTGGGCGGCAAAATGGTGTGTGTTGACCACGATAAGGTCAATATCGGGTCGGCTGAATTTGTCAATGGCCCACTGCAGGGCCGGTTTCCCGGCTACAGGGGCCAATGCTTTGGGGTGTGAGTCTGTGAACGGTTTCAGCCTGCTGCCGATGCCGGCGGCGAAAATCATCGCTTTCACTTGACGCGGAGCTTTTTGCCCGGGGTAAGTTTCGATGTGGTCTTGATGCCGTTGAGGCGGCAGAGCTGTTTCACCGTGGTGCCGTTGCGCGATGCGATCTTGCTGAGGGTGTCGCCGCGGCGCACTGTGATGGTGGCGTTCTTTCGTGCGGAGGATGCTGTGGCCTTCGCTGTCTGGCGCGGACGCTCGGCCAGATATTTCTTCTGATACTCGGCGTTTGCGGCGGGGTCGAAGTTGCGTGCCTGTTTATAGGTGCGCTTATCGAATGTATAGGTGTCGGTGTGAACCGTCTGGTTGGCGAAGTCGAAGATAGCGGCCGGATTGATGGGGTAACCCATGAAACGGGTCTCGAAATGCAGGTGAGGACCCGTGCTGCGGCCTGTATTGCCGCCGAGGGCGATCGGGTCGCCGGCCTTGACGTACTGGTCAGGTTTCACAAGGAAACGCGAAAGGTGGCCGTAAACGGTCTCAAGGCCGTTGGGATGGCGTACTATCACATAATACCCGTAGCCTTTGCGCTCGAAGTTGGTGAGGCGTACACGGCCGTCAAAAGCGGCGCGCACGGTGTCGCCGATGTGCAGGGTGAGGTCTACGCCCTTGTGCTCGCGCCTGAAACGCGGGCGGTAGCCGTAGGGGGATGTCATGAATCCGGGTACCGGCATGTGGAACTCGCTGACGTCGATTACCTGCGACTGCGGCACATCCTTACCGGCGTATGCGTTGACGAGTTTAGAGTTCCACCCCTCGGTGTAGATGTCGAGCTCAGGAGCCTCCTCGTCTTTGAAGAGATTGTCGAGAAACTGTTGTGTCTCCTTTACGGTGACCTGATTGGCCACATTCTCCTGGCGGGCGATAAGCGACGAATGCTCAGCCTTGTGCGCCTTTGGCAACTGGAACGACTGTGCTGATGCCTGAATACCTGCGATGGCTATGGCCGCTACCAGGGTTATCTTTTTTATTATCTGTTTTTGAAGCATGATCTGATTAAAGATTCAGTTCGTCGGGACAGTAAATCGCACCGATCGA
>CALJBF010000172.1 GCA_938027385.1 uncultured Porphyromonadaceae bacterium
TGCCTCACCCGCGTAGACCCCACAGCTACCCTCGACCGCCAGCTCTTTGTGTCCGTGAAGGTGATGCCAAGGTTGCCCGAATAAACAATAAATAGTGAAAAATAACTGAAATCCGAATGAATGGGGATGGAAATGCCATTATCCTCATTTCATTCGGATCACATGCTTTTGCGCTCATGTGCGCGGTCACAGGGCCTCGTAGGGGGGTGTGAAGGTGTCGCCGGCCAGCGGGTCGCCGGAGCGGATGCCGCGGGTGAGCCATCGCACGCGCTGTGACGAGCGGCCGTGGTTGAAGGTCTCGGGCTGTTCGCGGCCGGTGGCCTTGCGCTGCAGGTAGTCGTCGCCGATTTTCGAGGCGGCGTTCACGGCGTTCTCCACATCGCCGGCCTCGATGGAGTTGAACATGGCGTTGTCGCGGTTGGCCCATACTCCGGCGTAATAGTCGGCCTGCAGTTCCAGGCGCACGCTGATTTTGTTTGCCTCGGTTTCTGGCAGCCGGCTCATCAGGTTGTGCGCCTGGTCGAGTGTGCCCAACAGGTATTGCACGTGGTGCCCGACCTCGTGTGCTATGACGTAGGCGTAGGTGAAATCGCCCCCGGCGCCGATGGTCTTCTCCATATCCTTGAAAAACGACAGGTCGATGTAGACCGTCTGGTCGGCCGAGCAATAGAACGGCCCGACCTGCGATGTGGCGTTGCCGCACCCCGACTGTATCGCGCCGCTGTAGAGCACCATCTTCGGCGGACGGTACTCGCCCCAGCCCTGGCGCCGGAACTCCTCGGTCCATACATCTTCGGTTCCGGCAAGAACCTTTGATGCCAGGTCGGCCAGCCGCTCGTCTTCGGCGTCGGGCGTGTAGTTTGTGGCGTAGCCGTAGTTGCGGCTCCCCGCTACCGACTGCAGCACATCGCCGATGTCGCCTCCCGACAGAAGGGTGATTATGCCGGCCACTATCACACCGACGATACCGCCGCCTATCCCCAGGGTCTTGCCCGAACTGCGCCGGTCGACCACATTGTTGCTGTTTCTGCGTCCGTCAAGTCTCATAATGATACAAAATTAGTAAATTTGCCCCGGAAATAAATACCAGTGATTATATGAATATAACGAAAGGGAGGCCCGCGGGGTTTGAGGCGAGGGCCGAGATTGAAAGGGAGGTCTACGACAGGCTTGAGGAGCTTGGCATCGGGTTCGATACCATCGACCACGAGGCGGCTGCGACAATGGATGTCTGCGACGCGGTCTCGGCAGCCGCCGGATGCTCGATTTTCAAGAATCTGTTCCTCTGCAACCGCCAGCAGACGCAGTTCTATCTGGTGCTGATTCCGGCCGACAAGCCGTTCAAGACCAAATATATCTCGTCGCAGTTAGGGTGTGCGCGGCTGTCGTTCGGCCCTCCCGAGATGATGGAGCGCCTGCTTGGCGTTACGCCCGGCGCCGTGACTCCGTTGGGGCTGTTGCGCGACACGGAAAGGGTGATACGGGTGGCCGTTGACCGCGACCTGCTGGCGTCACCGACGGTGGGGTGTCATCCGGGGGTGAACACCTCGACTGTGCGCATGCCCCTGGCCGACCTGCTTGAGCGCTACATCCCGTCGACCGGGCACGATATCACGCTGGTTGATCTCCCCGCCGAGTAAAGGCTGTCCGGAAAATAATTTTGAACCGGCATTTATGACAAAGGCGTGCGGCCCGTCGGGCCACACGCCTTTGCTTATGGAATAGTGATGATTATTCGAACTCGATGAGGAGGTCGTCGGTGCCGACAACCTGGTCGGGGGTTACGAAGATACGTTTGATTACGGTGTCTTTCGGAGCCTCGAGGTCGTTCTCCATCTTCATGGCCTCGTAGACCATGACAACCTGACCCTTCTTGACGGCGTCGCCCGGTTTTACGTTAATCTCGACGATGCGGCCACCCATCGGCGCGCGGAATACTTCGCCGGTAATGGGTTCGTCAGCTGCGGCGGGAGCGGCTGCAGGCGCGGCGGCCTTCGGCTCTTCGGCAGGTGCGTTGGCGGCAAGTTCCTCCTTGCGGCGGTTGGTCAGGAAGGTCTTGGCCACGTTGGGCAGAAGCTCAAGCAGAAGCTCTTCCTCTTTGTTCGATGCCAGAGGCACACCGAGTTTGGGATCCACGTCGTTGGCCGGTTTCTTGTACGAAGATACATCGTAGGCCTTCTCGGTGGCGTCGCCGGTGATCTGGCGGCGGAACTCGGGATCTACGGGCACCGGTGTGTGTCCGTATTCACCCTTCACGAGCGAGATGAACTGGTTGTTGGTCTGCGTATAGTCGGCGTTGCCTTTGCGGCGGTCCATGGCCAGGAGCACGGCCTGCGAGCCCACGATCTGCGATGTGGGGGTAACCAGGGGCACCAGACCGGCGTCGCGGCGCACTTTCGGGATAAGTTTCATGGCGTCGTCGAGCAGATCCGACGCGCCGAGGGCCTTCAGCTGGGCCACCATGTTTGAGTACATGCCGCCCGGCACCTCGGCCTCCTTGACAAGCAGGTTGGGTTTGGGGAAACCGAAGTATGCCTCGATGGCGTGGCACTGTGCCAGCAGTTCCTCCTCGTCACCGGCTTTGGCGGCGGCGATGGCCTTGTCGAACATTGCGTCGACCTCGGCGGGCAGAGTGTCTTTGAGGGGGTTGAAGGCTTTGGGGAAACGGTCTTTGTTGAGGTCGAAGTCGGCCAGCTGACGGCGCACGCCTTCCAGACGCTCGCGGATCTCGCCAACCTTCTCCATGTTCACGTCAACCTCTATGCCGAGTTTCTTGCAGAATACATATACAAGCTCGATTGCGGGGGCGGCTGAGCCTTCGCCGAAGTACCAGATGTTGGTGTCGAGGATGTCGACGCCGTTCATGATTGCCATCAGCGACGA
>CALJBF010000173.1 GCA_938027385.1 uncultured Porphyromonadaceae bacterium
GTTGGTGTAACGGCTGCTGAAAATTGAATATACCTTGTCGGCGTCGTGAACCGGGGTAGGTACGTTCTGGAGCTGGTCGACGGGTTCGGGCTGTTTCTCTTTTACGGTGACTTTGGTCTCGGCGGAGGTTACGGTGCGGCCGTCAGCAAGGTTGAGCACTGCTGTGAGTGTGTATTCGCCGTGGTTTTCGGGAGTCCAGTCGTAAGAGTAGGGGGCTTCGGTGTCGGTCGAGACAACGCTGCCGTTTACCTTGAACTCAACTTTAGTGGCCTCGGCGCCCTGGGGTACATGCACGTTGGCGGTGAGTGTGACGGTCTCGCCCTCGGTAACGGTGGCCGGAGCGGCGGCGAGCGAAACTGTGGGATTGTCGACGCGGGCAGTCACCTTGACCTCGGCAGAGGTGGCAGTGCGGTCGTCAGAGAGGGTCATCACTGCCTTGAGGCTGTAAGCCTTGGCCTCGGCGGGAGTGAACTCGCAGGTATAGGGGGCCTCGGTGTCGGTGCCGAGCGATGTCTCGCCGTTGAAGAACTCTACCTTTGTCACGGTGACGTCGGCAGGTACGGTAGTGGTGGCGGTGAGTGTCACCTTCGTGCCGACGAACGGTGTGGTGCCCGACGCACGCAGAGTCACCTTCGGGTCAACAGAGGGCTTGACAGGCTGGTCGGGGTTGAGGTTCTTGTAGAAGAAAATGTTGTCGATTTCGAGTTTGGTGCCCTGCTTGCCGCCGGCGTCAAATGTGAACAGGTCTCCGGAGAAGTTGGTGGCATCAGTGAAGAGCGATGTGCTGATGGTGCTGACGGGGATGTCGAGCGAGTACCATTCGCCGTCGCGGGTGAAATCCGTTACACAGCCGTCGGCGTTGCCGAGCTTGATTCCCTTGCCGTTGACCTTGATGGTGTAGGGGAAATGAGTCACATAGTCGTTGTCGCGGATTGCAAGATGCAGGTAATAGTTCTCCTCAGTCGAGATTACCGACAGGTCGGTGGCGTTATCCTCCGCCATGTTGAAAGCGGCGCCTGACCAACCGCGGTCACTGACCACACATGAGGTGAAACTTTCGTTTTTGCCGAAAGAGTTCACGCCTGAGCCTTCCCCTTCTGTCATGGTGAGCACCGGGGGATTGTCATAATCTGTCTGCCAGATCAGGAACTGGGTCTTGTCGGGAAGATTATCGTATCCGGCGCGGATTTTGCCTGAGTTTGTCACGTCGCTTGAAACGCGCACCGGGATGATGTCGGCGGTATTGTTGAAATCGAAGGTTGAGACGCCGCTGCTGAGCGATGCCGACATATACTGTCCGCATGGTGTTGTGTCTTTTGAGTCATCGGCAACCTTTGTGTCGTTGCGGTAGAAGAATACGTTGTCGAAGTTGAGCTCGTTGCCCGATGCGGCGCCGGTGCTGAATACGAGCATGTCGCCTGAGAAACTGCTGAGGTTTTTCCAAAGTTCCGGAGCCATCACCAGCAGGTCTTTTACGGGTATGTCGAAATTCCACCATCTGCCGTCTCGGGTATAGTCGCCCAGAGAGGGCACGGATGCGTCGCCTGACGGGCCGATCGTGAATTTGGCGTTACCCATTGTGATGGTCTGGGTGGGGTGTGAGAGGAAGTCATCGGCCTTGAACGCGATGTGGAACCAGTAGTTGTTGGCGGGGTCGGTGATGATGCTGAGGTCAGTGGCTTTAGCCTCGGCAACGTTGAAAGCGGCGCCACTCCAACCCTTGTCGGCAACTTTGACTGCCACATAGCTGTCTGTGCCGTTGAGAGAGTTGTTGCCCTCGGCGGTACCCTCGGCATAGGTCTCCTCCCATACGAAGAATTCCGACCCGACGCCGTTCTGCAGGTCAATGGCGACCTTTCCGGCGCCCTTTACCTCGTCGTAGAACGATGCCGACATCTGCAGGGGCACGTAGCCGTATGAGTTGGTTTTGTCAAATGTAGGTTGGCCGTTCTCTAACGCGAGAGAGGAGTATTTCCCGGTCTCTGTGCGGGTGTCAGTCTCGGGCACATCGACAATCGGGTTTGCGGTCTTGTAGAAGAATATGTTGTCAAGCTGGATTTTGGTGTCTGCAATAGAGCCCGACTTGAACGCGAATACGTTGCCGGTGAAAGCAGCCGGATTGTCAAACAGAGTGGGATTGAGGCGACGGAGTACCCTTACGGGGATGTCGAAGTTATACCACTCGCCGTCGCGGGGATAGTCACCGAGCGCCGAGTTGCGCCCGATGGTAAACTCCACGTTACCGACCAAGATGGTATGCGGGCCATGAACACTCTTGTCGCCGCCGCGCATGGCGAAATGGAGCACGTATGAGTCATCGATCATCGAGAGATCCTTTCCCTCGCCTGAAGAGGAAAACCCTGCGCCCGACCAGTTAAGATTGCCTGACACTGCAAGCGAGACCGAGTTGCCTTCCTCGAACCCGAATGAGTTTTTCGGAGCGGGGCTTGCGCCGTAATATGTTTCATCCCAGATGTAGAGGTGGTGGATGGTGTTGTCGACGTTATAGTTTTTCAGTACTTTGCCCTTCTGGGTAAGCATGTCGGTGACACCGTATGTGGTGCTGATCAGCACCATGTCGCTTGCGTGATCCACATCAAAGGTGTAGTTTCCGCTGTCATCGACAGACTTTGACCCCCACAGGCCCGTATCGGTGGTGGGATCAGGCTCGAATGTCTCGTCATCGGGATTGTACTGTTCCATGAACTGATAGTCGTCGTCCCCCTCGGGCTGCGAAACACGCACCCAGTCTACGAGCATCTCGGCCGGGAGAGCGGCGGTGATGCCGTTTGGGTCGGTAATGCCAGGGAACATGCCGCCGACAGCGAGATTGAAGAGGATGTAGTTGGGCTTGTGGAAGTAGTTGTCGACCGACATTGCATTGGCATCGTCGTTGACATTCAGTGCGAGCGAGCAGTATTGCGTGCCGTCGAGGTACATCGTAATGGCCTCACGGCTCCACTCGCAGGTGAAGATGTGGTAATTGCCGTCCTGAACCTTGATCTGGTTCTGGGTCATGGCATGCT
>CALJBF010000174.1 GCA_938027385.1 uncultured Porphyromonadaceae bacterium
TGAGTTGAAATGAACATCTCTTACAGCTGGTTGAAGGATTATGTAACCTTTGACCTCGACCCGAAACAGGTAAGCGACGCCCTGACATCCACGGGCCTCGAAACAGACGGCCTCGAGGAGGTCGAGTCGATACGCGGCGGCCTCAAGGGGATCGTGGTGGGCAAAGTGCTCACCTGCGTCGACCACCCCGACAGTGACCACCTGCACATCACCACCGTCGACCTCGGGCAGGGCGAACCCGTGCAGATTGTCTGCGGCGCCCCGAACGTGGCCGCCGGCCAGTCGGTGATCGTGGCCACCGTAGGCGCCGTGCTCTATGACGGCGACAAGGAATTCCGCATCAAGAAATCGAAAATGCGCGGCGCCGAATCGCTGGGCATGATCTGCGCCGAAGATGAAATCGGTGTGGGCACCTCGCACGACGGCATCATCGTCATCCCCGACGACAAGGCCCCGGCACCCGGCACCCCCGCAGCCGAATATTTCAACCTCACCAGCGACTATGTGCTTGAGGTAGACCTCACCCCCAACCGCATCGACGCCGCATCGCACTACGGCGTGGCACGCGACCTCAACGCCTGGCTGCGCCGCCACGGCGCGGCCGACACACTGCGCCGCCCGTCGGTCGAGGCTTTCCACAGCGACCGCGCCGACGGCGCCATCCCCGTGGAAGTGCTCGACGAGCAGGGCGCACCGCGCTACTCGGGCGTGACCATACGCGGCGTGAAGGTGACCGAGAGCCCCGACTGGCTCAAACGCCGCCTGACCGACATCGGCCTGCGCCCGATCAACAACATCGTCGACATCACCAACTACATACTGCACGGCATGGGGCAGCCCCTGCACTGCTTTGACCTGAACCGCATCGAAGGGGGCCGCATCGTGGTGCGCACCTGCCCCGAGGGCACGAAGTTCACCACGCTCGACGGCGTGGAGCGCACACTCTCGGAGGCCGACCTGATGATCTGCGACGCCGTGAAACCGATGTGCATCGCAGGCGTGTTCGGCGGTCTTGACTCGGGTGTGACCGAAGAGACTACCGACATCTTCATCGAGAGCGCCTGTTTCAACCCCACGCGCGTACGCCGCACGGCACGCCGCCACGGCCTGTCGACCGACGCCTCGTTCCGCTACGAACGCGGCTGCGACCCCAACGCCACCATCTACAACGCCAAACTGGCCGCGCTGATGGTCAAGGAGCTTGCCGGAGGCGAAATCTGCGGCGACATCTTCGACTTCTATCCGGCCCCGGTGGCACCCTACCCCGTCACGCTCAGCCACAGCTACCTCACCGGCATAATCGGCAAGGAGATTCCCGCCGACGAGGTCGAGGCGATTCTCGACAGCCTTGAAATCGTGATCAAGTCGCAGGCCGAGACACCTGAGGGCGACACCGTCTGGGAACTCGAGGTGCCCACATACCGCGTGGATGTGCGCCGCCCCTGCGATGTGGCCGAGGAGATTCTGCGCATCTACGGCTATAACAACGTGGAATACTCTACCACAGTGCATTCGTCACTGCAGTTCAAGACAGCCACCGATGCCGCCGACGACCTGCGCCGCGTAATCTCTGATCAGCTCACCGCACAGGGGTTCAACGAGATAATGAACAACTCGCTCACCTCGGCTTCGAACTACGAGGGTCTGGCACAGTACCCCGCCGACCACTGCGTGGCCCTGCTGAACCCGCTGAGTTCAGACCTGGGCGTGATGCGCCAGACACTGCTGTTCGGCGGCCTTGACTCGCTGGCCCGCAACATCAACCGCAAGGCCGACGACCTGGCCCTCTACGAGTTCGGCAACGTATATTTCCGCAACCCCGACGCGGAATCGACCGACGCCATGCCTCTGGCCCCCTACAAAGAGGGCGCGCGCCTGGCAATGTGGATGTGCGGCAACCGCCACCAGGGCAACTGGACACGCCAGGCCGAGGAGGCCACTTTCTATGACCTGAAGGCCGCCCTGGTGAATGTGCTCACCCGCATGGGCCTGGGCCGCGACAGGGTGACACTCGACCCCGATACCCCCGAAGAGGGGATCTTCGCCGCCGCACTGGCAGTGAAACTGCGCAAGGGGGGCCGTCTGCTCGGCCACATCGGTTTCGTGTCAAAGAAACTGCTGCACCGCGCCGACATAGAGCGCCCCGTGGTATATGCCGAGCTTGACTGGAACGCCCTCTGCCAGGCTGCCGGCAAGACGAAGACCGAGTTCACCCCGCTGCCAAAGACACTGCCCGTGCGCCGCGACCTGGCCCTGCTGGTCGACAAGAGCGTGACATTCGCGCAGGTTGAGGATGCCGTGCGCCAGGCCGGCGGCAAACTGCTGGGCGAAGTAGAGCTTTTCGACGTCTACGAGGGTGAGAAACTCCCAGAAGGGAAGAAGTCATACGCCATCTCGCTGACACTGCAGGATCCCGAGAAGACCCTGGCCGACAAGCAGATCGAATCGACGATGCAGCGCATCATCGGCAACCTTGAGAAACGTCTGGGCGCCTCGCTCCGCTGAACCAACCACCTGAAATCACAAACACAGAAGATATAAGACAACACTATGGGACGCGCTTTTGAATACCGCAAAGCCAGAAAACTCAAACGCTGGGGCAACATGTCGAAGACATTCACCCGCATCGGTAAGGAAATCACCATCGCCGTGAAGGCATCGGGCCCCGACCCCAGCTGCAACCCCCGTCTGCGCGCACTGCTCCAGAACGCCAAGTCTGAGAACATGCCCAAAGACACCGTGGAACGCGCCATCAAGAAAGCCACCGAAAAAGACTCGAAAGACTACAAGGAGCTGACCTACGAGGGGTACGGCCCCCACGGCATCGCAATCTTCGTAGAGGCCGCCACCGACAACAATACCCGCACCGTGGCCAACGTGCGCTCGTACTTCACCAAGCACGGCGGCTCGCTGGGCACCCAGGGCTCGCTGACCTTCCTTTTCGATCACAAGGTGGTGCTGAAGGTCAATGCCAAGCCCGACATGGAGCTTGAAGACCTCGAGCTTGAGCTCATCGACTACGGCGTGGAGGAGGTCGAGGCCGACGAAGACGGCGCAGTAATCCTCACCGGTGCCTTCGAAGAGTATGCCAACATACAGAAATACCTTGAGGAAAACGGTTTCGAGATCGTTTCGACCGAGTTCGTGCGCATCCCCAACGACCTGAAGACCGTAGACGCCGCCGCCCGCGAGTCAATCGAGAAACTGCTCGAGAAACTTGAGGAGGACGAGGATGTCACCCAGGTATTCCACAACATGAAAGAGGAGGACGAGGAGTAACCCCCCGCCCCATTCCCTTAAACCGGCGACCCGCCGGGCAAGCGTGCTT
>CALJBF010000175.1 GCA_938027385.1 uncultured Porphyromonadaceae bacterium
ATTTCATCAGCGACAGCGCCGACGGCGAGCGTCTGGCTCCGGCCGAGACGGCGACCGCCGGTGTGACGGCCGAGGCCACCGAAACCTTCATCTCTGACACCTGGCACAAAGAGGAGCTGGTGTCGCCGGGCGAGTGCGGCCATCTGCTTGTGGGCGAGGATTTCCGCTACAACCCGCGGCAGGAGTTCCGCGTGACCCTGCCGGGCCTGGTGGCCACCGAACCGGTGTATTTCGAGGGCTCGTTCGTGGCCAATTCGCCGTCGTACACCTACGTCTACTACACCCTCAACGGCAAGGAGGTGAATGACGGCGGTTTCCGCGTGGCCATGAACTCAGACTCGCACACGCACGGCGCCGAGTCGGTGGGGCGCGTGGCTGTGGACCTGGCATCGGAATCGGTGACCGTGGGGGTGCGCTATACCGGCGGCGCGGTGTCACTTGCAAACCTGAACTATTTCAACCTTAGCTATACGCGGCGCCTTGAGGTGTCGCAGACCGGCGTGAAACCTTTCCGTGTGGCCGAGCTGAGCCGCAACGTGCGCCTTCGCGGCGCCGCGGCCGACCAGGTGGTGTGGGACGTGACCGCCCCCACCGCCCCCATGGCGGTGCGTGCCGCCCGCGAGGGGCAGGCCCTGGGGTGGCGCGCCGACTATGCAACGGAGCGCACATACATCACCTGGAGCCCCTCGGGTACCATCCCCGAGCCCGCTGTGGAAGGGCGCGTGGCCAACCAGAACCTGCACGCCTTAGGGCAGGCCGACATGGTGATATTCACTTTCGCCGACTGGCGCGACCAGGCCGAGAGGCTGGCCGAGTTCCACCGCAACAGCGAGGACTCGCTGTCGGTGACGGTGCTCACGCCCGACGAGATCTTCAACGAGTTCTCGTCGGGGTCGCCTGACGTGCAGGCGTTCCGCAAACTGCTGAAGATGATGTACGACCGCCAGGCCGCCACGGAGCGCCCGCTGCGCTACGCGCTGTTCATGAGCCGCGTGACCTTCGACAACCGCCGCATCACCCCCGGCATAAAGGCGCTGCGCTACCCCACGATGCCCGCGTGGTTCACCGACCTGGGGATGAGCGACAACTCGGCATACACGTCAGACGACATGGTGGCCTTCCTTGAGGATGGCTCGGGACGCGACTACGGGCGCGACAAGCTGTCGATTGCCCTGGGGCGCCTGCCGGTCACATCGGCCACCGAGGCCCGTGACGCCGTTGACAAGATTATCAGCTACTCCACAAAAAGTCCGCGGGGCAACTGGCGCAACAACGTGCTCATGCTCGCCGACGACCTTGACGGCCAGGTGCACATGAAACA
Organism: uncultured Porphyromonadaceae bacterium; assembly: GCA_938027385.1. Lineage (GTDB taxonomy): Bacteria > Bacteroidota > Bacteroidia > Bacteroidales > Muribaculaceae > UBA7173. Next base: position 1,322 of record CALJBF010000175.1, read on the forward strand.
GGCCGAGCGCCAGCTCGACAACATGCTCGCCGTGTCGGGGGGCCAGGTGCTGCCACGCAAGATTTACGTCGACCAGTACGACTTGATTTCGGGCACCGCCGTGCAGGGGCGCACCGACTTCTACCGCGCCCTCGACGAGGGGATGATGTGGTGGTCGTACATCGGCCACGCCTCGCCCACGGCGCTCACCGCCGAGGGTATCGTCACCTACGCCGACCTCAACGGCCTATACCTGCGCCACTTCCCGGTGATCTACGCCGCCACCTGCAACTTCCTGCGCTGGGACGCCTCGCAGGTGTCGGGCGCCGAACTGCTGTTCGCCAACCCGCACGGCGGCGTGGCGGCCGCCATCTCGGCCACCCGTCCGGTGTACATTGCCGACAACGGCTATCTTTCGGAGGCTTTCGGCCGCTACGCTTTCGAGCGCGACGCCGACGGCCGCCTGCACACCGTGGGCGACATCTACCGTCTGTCGAAGAACAACTTCCTCTACAACGGCCAGGTGACATCCAACACCAACAAGCTCCGCTATGTGCTGCTCGGCGACCCGGCTATGCGCCTGGCCATGCCCTCGCAGACCATGGTGATCGACGCCGTGAACGGTGAGCCTGTCGTCGGACCCGATGCCGACGAGGGTGAGCCCACGACCCTAAAGGCCCGCCAGCAGGTGAAGATCGAGGGGCGCGTGCTGCGCGCCGACGGCGAGGTCGACACCGGGTTCAACGGAATCGTGGCCTCGACGCTCTACGACGCCGAGATGAGCCGCACCACCCAGGGGCACGAGAACAACGACCCCTACACCTACACCCAGATCGGCAACCGCCTCTTCGTGGGTAACGACTCGGTGACTGCCGGCAAGTTCACCATAAACATATCCATGCCCGCCGAGGTGGCCGACAACTACCGCCCCGCGGCGCTGAACATGTTCGCCTACACCGACGACGGCTCGCGCGAGGCCGTGGGTCTGAGCCGCGAGTTCTACGTCTACGGCATCGACACCGATGCCGCCCCCGACGACGTGCCCCCCGAGATAGAGTCGTGCTACCTGAACCATTCGTCGTTCCGCAACGGCCAGACAGTGAACCCCTCGCCGATGCTTGTGGCCACCGTGACCGACGACCGCGCCATAAACCTCTCTACCGCCGGCGTGGGGCACCAGATGATGCTCTCGCTCGACAACGGCGCCAAGGTAATGACCGACGTCTCAGATTTCTATACCCCCTTCACCGACGGTACTCCCGGCGGCACCATCGCCTATCCGCTCGAAAACCTCACCGAGGGGGCGCACTCGCTGATGCTGCGCGTCTGGGACACGTCGCCCAACTCGGCGTCGGCCACGATAGACTTCTTCGTGGCCAACGAGATCGCCCCGGTGATCTATGACGTCTACACTGACACCAACCCCGCCTCTGTCGAGGCCAACTTCTATATCTCGCACGACCGCCCCGACCGTCAGCTCACCGTGACCATCGAGGTCTACGACCTGATGGGGCGCCGCGTATGGCAGAAGACCGAGACCGCACGCTCCGACATGTTCTCGTCGACCCCCGTGACCTGGGACCTCACCGACAGCGCCGGGCGCCGCGTGGGCCGCGGCATCTACCTCTACCGCGCCACCGTCTCAGACGAGACCTCGGGCGACGAGACCGCCACCGCCTCGCGCAAGCTCGCCGTCACCGCCCAGTGACCCGCCTCCGGGTGCCACTCCGGTTCCCGCGGCGCCCGGGTGCCCCCACTGGCGCCCCGCTGTGCCCCGCCGCACCTTGCTGGCACCCCAGTGTGCCCACCTCTGTGCTGCCTCGCCCCGGCGTTGTGCACGGTGCGCCTTTTTTGTGTGCGCCAGGCGTTGGCCCCGGTTCCCGTTATCGGCCGAGCTCGGCCGATAACCCGACAGGCCCCTGCGGGTGCAGCGCTCGGCGCCCGCTTTGCCGGGTGTGTTTTGCCCATGCACCTTCTTTGGTGCCGTGGCCGCTCAGCCGCCACGTTCCGGCTATCTTTCTCTGAGTGGCATCAATGCCTCCACAGCCGTTTCAACCGTAATTATGACTACAGACCGGTTTAGACATATCACCCGACAGCTCAGGCCCGCGCACATGTCGTGGGCCGGGGCCGTCGCGCTCTGCACCCTGGTGTGCGTGATGACAGCCCTGATGGGTTCAGACTGGCTCCGCGTGGTGCACCCCGAAATAGACGGGTGGCCCACCCCGCAAATCAAGGAAATGGCACAGAGCGTGGTCTACGGGTGCCCCGTGCCCGTATGCCTGCTCGCCGCCTGGCTGCTGGGGCGCATCCCCGCGCACACCGCCGTGCAGCGCCGCTGGCGCCTGGGCATCATCATCTTCGCCCTGCTCGTAGGCCTGCTCCCCCTCTGGGGCGTGAACCGTTTCTGGTTCTACCGCCTCGGCACCCCCGGTTTCATGACCCCTTTCGCCCTCTCCGTCATCCTCTTCCCCCCGGCCTGGAACATGTCGGTCCCCCCCGCCGACCGCCTCCCCCTCTGCCTTTGGCTCACCTTTACGGCACTGTTGTGGGTAATGTCTTGTTATATGGGTGGCATTGGCAATTATATTCCGATGTGGACGATGTTATTCGCAGTCCCATCTACCATACTTTTGAATTGTAACTGTTCCAAGGGAAATAAGGCGTTTATTGTGTTGTTCAATAGGTATTTATGGCTTATGGCGGGTTGCACATTTACGGCACTCATAATGAGGATTCTTTTTTATCTGTTTAAGATAAATGATATGCCAAGCACATGAACATCATTATGATTATCCATTCCAAGTATAAACTCACTTGCATGATTTCCGGTAGGTTCAAATAGTGAAATAAAACATTCCAATATGAGCGACGAGTTGCAATCGCAATATAAGACAGGAAATTATCGCCGAACTTCGATTTCAGCGACAGCAGGAATCGTGTTGGCTGTCTTGGTGGCATTACTTTTTGTTGTACGGTCTTTTTACAGTTGTCCGGGTTTTGAGGATGAAAGTTATCAGGCTCTGTGTGTAGTTCACTGGAAACAGGCTCCTTTAGGAATGTTTATTTTTTGGCAAGCACATCTATGGACTGTGTTGTTTGGTGATAGCTATCTGAGCCTCAGATTGTTTAATTCTGTCATACTGATGTCTGCGTTTGCTTTGTCGGCATGGTATTTCTATTACAGAACTCACCTCAAGACGTATGCGTATTGGGTTTTTGTGCTCTCGGGGTTTTTAGGTCTGATAGAGACAAGCATCATGTACTGCTGGGATACGGGCCCGATGGTGCTATACACACTTGTTGCCATAGCATCAATTGAATATATCATTACAAAAAAAACTTATCTTCTTTGTGTTCTTGGTTGTCTTGTCTGTCTTCTTGGCTTGTCACGTGTGTCACTGATAATTCTTTTTCCGGTTTGTTTGTGTGGCATATGTTTCCTAAAGGGTTTACATACAGATAAAAAGAATATCGCCCGGAATGCATTGTTATTCACAATATGCTATATTATCACTTTTTTGATTGTCACGACTCTGATGTCCGGATCTCCTGTAAATTACATTGATTCTTTTGTTCCCGATAACATAATTTCGGGACATTCGGTATGCGAAGTAATTTATGATTCATTTTATTCCATTGGGGAAGCGGGAGCCCGTCAGTTCGTAGGTGTTTTTTCTGTCTGTATGGGCTTGTGGCTTGTGACTGGTGGCATTACTAAACAAAAACTTTCAGTTGCGATGGTTTCGGCTTTTTTGACAGGCTTGATAGAGCTTATAGTGACCTACGATGGAAAAGGAGTTGAGACCGGTTATAGTGCTGCAGGTATGGGATTGTTACTTTGGGTGTTGGCATTGCCCGTATTAAGCAACATATCGAACAACCGGAAGGATCGCACAGTTATGACAGTGGTCGGAGTTATGATATTGTGGCTGATAATCCCTTCTTTAGGTTCAGACAATATGTTCATCCGTTGTAATGCCTCAGGCTTGTTGGGTGTAACAGTTGCGGGACTATATCCTTATATGACAATTCAGCAACGATCACTGATAAAAAATACATTTATTATAGCGATTGTCGCATATGGAACCGCAGGCATAGCCAGGATGACCTGTGTAGCCGCTGATATGTCTGTGACGTTACGTGAATACCCTAAAATGCAGGGTATTCATGTCACAGAAACAAATAAAGAAGAATTAATGGAGGTATTCGGGATAGTAAAAACGCTGGAAAGGGCAGGTGTTGCTGACAGACTGAATTTTGACGGGAAACGTTATCTGTTCAACTATACGCTACAAAAGTCACCGGTCTATAATCTACACCAATTTCATTGGTCTAAAACATGTAAGGCTGATATCTACAAACGGGAAATGGCGCTTGCCCAGTATGATGGATGGATGTTTTATGATGTCACAATGGAAAAGATATCTGGAATAGATTCAATGTTGATTGATAATGGGTTCGTGTGTGTTGAAAATCGCATAACGAATCGGATTGATAGCGATAAATGTGATTCCCGTAATGCCAAAAGGATCATGTTGTTTTTAAAGAAACCATATGCCGACCTATACACTAAACAGATTGATGGCAAAGATGTCATTAAAGTAAAGAATAACCGTTAAAAGATGAGATGGCCAAAATTGTGAAACAGCAGGATTTATTGTTTGCGGTCTTGATTATCCTCGGGATAATATGTGGCTTTGTAGGCATGCAGTATCCGGGACTCGGCTACGGAGACGAGGGCTATCAGTTGCTGTGTAGTGACAATTACAGGGAATCTCCGGCAGGAATGCTGAGCTATTATATAGCTCGCGGGTGGCAGGATGTGTTTGGTGAATCCGTAATCTGCATGCGCGTGCTTGCCTCTGTGATGACCATTGCCTCTATTATCGTAGGATGTGTCTTTTTGTGGTATCGCACACGTAAAAAAATATTATGCGCAGGAATATTTCTCGGGTGTGTCATAACATCACGTATCAGCGACTTCAATTTGTATAACTGGGAAACCGGGTCTTTTCTTTTTGCATCATTGTCTTTGATGATGTTGTTGTCGGTGTTGGAGCGGCCACAGAGTTGGGTGTTTTTTCTCACGGGAGTGACACTTGCATTGACCTGCATGGCTAAAATAACAATGATTGCAGAGATTGCGATAGCTGTATGGGTGGCAGTATATACGGCGCATGGCAATTTTAGAAATGGATTGGTTAATGTATTGTATGGTTTGTTAGGATGGGTGATTACGGTGTTGGCGGTGACATGGCTGATGACGGGTGGTATAATTCCGTATCTCAGGGCCTTTGTGCCGGAAAATATTACCAGTGGGCACGCGCTGGCAGATTGGCCAGGATACTTAATCGGGTACGTATCGGAATTTCCGCGACAATTAGGATGCTGGGCACCCGCATTATTGTCCCTTCCTGTAGCGGTATTGATGCCAAGACTTTCAGAAATCGGTAAAATATGTACGGTTATATTGTTCGTGGGGGTGTCAGGCCTTACGCTATGGCTTTTTGGCAATCTCTCAGACTATGAATATCCTCTATTGGGATGTGGCCTCCCAATTCTGATATATGTGGTGTTCTTTTCAAGGATATGGAAAATGCTTATGCCAGGGGGGCCTGTCGTTCCTAAAACGGATATTTCTTTATGGGTCATACTGCTTTTTGTGGTGCTGATTGGAGTTGGATCAAACCGGTGGCAAGAAAGATGTACGATTGTGTACGCACTTCCTATGGCTGTA
>CALJBF010000176.1 GCA_938027385.1 uncultured Porphyromonadaceae bacterium
TTGTTGTTGGCAAGCGAGAGCACACGCAAGGCCGGCATCGACACCGGATAGAAGTGTGCCAGGTTGCAGTTGTCGAGGTTAATGTTGCGCAGTGTGGTCTGGGCCACTTCGGGCAGACAGATGAATATCGACACCATTTCGGGGCAGTCGTTGGCCGTAAGGTATACCAGGTTCACCAGATCGTCGACCTTGAGGCACTGTAGCCCTGTGTTGTGGCTCACATTGAGGCTGGTGAGCGACGACGCGCATGCCTCAAGCCCGAGAGTGGGGTTGACAGACGGCGAGTTGACGAGCTGGTTGTAGCTCAGGTCGACACTATTCAGCGCTGACGGCCCTGAGAGCTCGAACGAAGTCAGCGCGTTGTTCGACAGTGTGATGCTGGTGAGGTTGGCAACATCCTCGACCACAGCCGACGTGAGCTGCGCGTTCTGGAATGTCAGCTCGGTGAGGTTACCGGTGATGGTGATTGTTCCCCCTTCAACGGTACCCTCGATCCAGCGGTTCCAGGCCGCGGTTTTGGGATCCACGGTTTCATTGACGATGACGCCGTTGCCCCAGTCGATTTTCAGAGGCTGTGTCGCCGATACGACATTGGGAAGGAACTTCACGACAGTTCCGACGGGAGCGTCTGTCGTCAGGGTTATCTTACCCTCTCCCCATGCCGCCGAGGCGCACATGAGGCTCAAAGCAAAAAGTAATCCTTTTTTCATTGACAGATATCGAATTAAGTGAGAATTAATCTATTGATTGTTGAATAAATGACTGAATCATTACTGCCGCGGCTGAACTGCATACCCAAACGCATGTATTTATTAGTGTATATCGTAGATATGCGGCAGGTTTGCGTCGGCTAAGATACAATAAATCCCCCGATATTCCGCACATTTTGCAAATAAAAAGTTAACTTTGCATTACTTTTTCCGGAAGGCAAGACTTGAAGACCGTCTACAACATACTGCGGGCTCTACTGATCGTCGTCATTTCCCTGGCGGTGGCTCTCCCCGTATCTGTATATGTGGGGCTTTCAATCCCTGCCGTTCAGCACCACGTGGCCCGCGTGGCCGAGACCGAACTGTCGACACTGCTCGGCGCCCGGGTGACCGTGGGCGACCTGGGTATCACGCCGTTTAACCGCGTGGCCCTGCGCGACGTCACCGTCGAGACGGCCCCCGGCGACACGGCGCTCACCGTGCGCCGCCTCGGAGCCGGCATAAACCTGTGGAGCCTTGTCTCGGGCGACCGCATCGCCATAAATTACGTGGAGCTCATCGGGCTCGACGGACGCCTGCGCCGCGCCACACCCGATTCACCGCTGAACATACAGCCCATCATCGATGCCCTCAGCCCCAAAGACCGCAACAAGCCTCCCACCCTGTTCGACCTGAAGGTTTCGACCGTAATAATGCGGTCGTCGGCATTGAGATACGATGTGGAGTCGGCTCCGCATGCCGACGGGCGCTTTGACCCCGCGCACCTGGCGGTCACCAACCTCAGGGCCGACCTGCGGCTGCCGCGCATCGCCAACGACGACTTCACCATCGACATAAAGCGCCTGGCCCTCGAGGCCGCGCCAGGCTTTGAACTGCGCGACCTCAAAGGGTGGTTCCACATCGCCGCCGACGGCATCGAGGTGCGCGGCCTCACTGTCGAGACACCCAACAGCACCCTCGCGTTCGCCGACATGGCCCTGCCCCTGCAGGGGCTGAACTCAATCGGCCGGGCGCTCGAACAGCAGAAACTCACCATAGCGCTGGATGAAGGGAGCAATCTCTACCTGCCCGACCTGGCGCCTTTCGCGCCGGCGCTCACGCACCTGCCTCTGCACACCACATTCAACAGGCTCGAGGCCAGCGGCAACCTCAATGGCCTCTCGGCTGACCTTGACCTTGACCTCGGGGGCGCGGCGCGCCTGACGGCCCTGGCCGACGCCTCGGGTCTGCGCGGCGGCTCGCCTGAACTGAATATCACCGACCTCGAGCTGGCGCTTGACGGAAACCGCATGGCCGACCTGCTGGCCACCCACCCCGACATTCCCGCCACGGTAGGGATGTATCTGCGGCGCGCCGGCGCCGTAACCCTCACGGCCGACGGACGCATGACGCGCACCCGTGTCAGTGCCGAGGCCACGCTCAGGTGCGCCCTGGGCACAGTGAGCGTCGAGGGGGACGGAAGTCTCGGGCGTGCCGGGGGGGACACCTTCGATGCCGAAGCCTGTACCGACGGAGACTTTGACCTGGGCACCCTCCTGGCCGACAACCGCCTGGGCGTGGTGAACGGCCATGTAACGGCCAACGCCACAGGCCGTGGAAAGAGGTGGACAGGCGAGGCCTCGGCCGACATGACGCGTATCGACTACAACGGCACGGCATTCACCGGCCTGCTGGCCGACGCGGAGTTCAGCCCCGGCTCGGTCAGCGGGCATGCCGCACTCGACAATCAGTGCATATCGTTCGACCTCGCAGGCGGCTATACACGCCTGCACGACGACATACAGATCTCGGCCGAGGGGTATGCCGACTGCCCCGACCTGGGAATCTTCGCCCCCTCAATGGCACATACGGCAGTGAAGTCAAACATCTCGGTCGACCTGGCCGGGGCCGATTTCAACTCGCTCGAAGGGCATGCCATCCTCTCTGACGCGTCATACGTGATGCCCGACGGACGCCGCATCCATCTCGATAACCTCGCGCTCAACTCAAGCATCCAGCCAGACGGCATGCACCGCATAGCGCTCTCGTCAGATTATCTGAACGGTCTGGTCACCGGCCAGTTCGATTTCTCCCGTCTGCCGGCCGACTGCCGCCACATCGCCGCGACACTCTTCCCGGCGCTCATCACCCCTCCGGCACAGCTGCCGGGGCGCAACGAATTCTCATACGGATTCTCGATAAGCCAGACCGAAAAGCTCGCCGCCGACCTGCGGCTGCCGGTGAGCATCGTCTACCCGGCCACGCTGCGCGGCGAGTTCTCGGGTATAACCGGGCGCATGTCGACGATGCTCGACATCCCCTACCTGCGCCAGGGCAACAAACTCATAGAGAATACCCGCCTGACCGCCGAGGCCCTGCCCGGACGCCCGGCACAGCTGGCCGTCACCACCACGGCGCCGACGCAGAACGGCCCGATGACGCTGACGCTCAACTCGCTGGGCAGCGACAACCAGCTCAGCACCGACATAAGCTGGAAAATCGACCGCGCACGCGCCTACGAGGGTTCGGTGTCGGCCCTGACCACGTTCCTCCCCCCTACCGAGAGCGGCGGCCGCTCGTCGCGCATCGACCTCAGGGAAAGCACCCTCACCTTCAACGACTCGGTGTGGGTCATCAACCCGGCACAGATAGCCGTCAACGGCCGCGACATCACCGTCGACGGCATCGACGTGAGCCACGGGCGCCAGTTCGTGAAAATCGACGGTGAAATCTCTCCCGACCCCGAAAAGACCCTCACGCTCGACCTGAGCCACTTCTCGCTCGACTATCTTTTCGAGACTCTCGGCATCGACAAGGTGATGCTCGGTGGCGACGCCACAGGCACTTTCTACGCCTCGGGCCTCTACTCGCCCGAACCGGTGCTGGAGACCCCGGGGCTGACGGTAAAGGACATCAGCTACAACAAGACCGTGATAGGCGACGCGCTGGTGCGCTCGACCTGGGATCCCGCACGGCGCGCCATCACCCTCGACGCCGACATCGACCGCCCCGGCCACCGCGCGCGTGTCGACGGCGCCATCTTCCCGCTCAACGACTCGCTCGACCTGAAATTCTTCGCCGACCACACCCCCGTCGGGTTCATGGCACCTTATATGGAGGCTTTCGCCTCTGACATCAGCGGCTATGCCTCGGGGTGGGCGCGCCTGTGGGGAAACTTCAAGTACATCGACCTCGAAGGCGCCCTCAAGGCCGACTCCCTCCGGCTGAAAGTGAACTTCACCAACACCTACTATACCGCCTCTGATTCGGTGCGGTTCACCCCAGGCTATATCGACCTCAGCAACATCACCATACGCGACGCCGAGGGGCACACCGCCGACCTCAACGGATGGGTGCGACACAAATTCTTCAAGGAACCGCAGTTCCGGTTCTCGGTCACCAACGCCCGCGATTTCCTGAGCTACAACGAAACCGCAGCGCAGAATCCGCTCTGGTACGGCAAGATCTACGGCAACGGCTCGGCGTTCGTCGACGGGCGCCCCGGCGTGGTGAACATCAACGTGGACATGACCAGCGCCCCGCGCTCCACGTTCACCTTCGTGCTGTCAGACCAGGAGGTGGCCGACGAATTCTCGTTCCTCACTTTCCGCGACCGCAACCGTCTGGGCGTAGAAATCACCGACACCATGCACCTGCGCGACACCTCGATGGACCTGGTGAACGAACTGCGCGCACGCGCCGCCGCGCACGGCGACGACGAAACCCCGTCGGACTACAACATCACCATCCAGACACGCATCACCCCCGACGCGCAGATAGTGCTGGTGATGGATCCCGTGGGTGGCGACCGCATCCGCGCCCGCGGCTCGGGTCACCTGCGCCTCGACTACGGGTCGGCCAACAACGATCTGAAGATGTACGGCAACTACACCCTTGACCGCGGCGACTACAACTTCACCCTGCAGGACATCATCATCAAGGATTTCACCATACGCCCCGGCAGCGAGATCTCGTTCCGCGGCGACCCGTACGCCGCCCAGCTCGACATCAAGGCGGCCTACTCGCTGCGCGCCAACCTGTCGGACCTCGACGAGTCGTTCCTCCACGACAAGGAGCTGAACCGCACCAACGTGCCGGTGAACGCCCTGATGCACGTAACCGGCGACATGCGCCAGCCCGAAATCGACTTCGACCTCGAGTTCCCTACCCTGACGTCAGACGTCTACCGCAAGGTGCGCTCAATCGTCTCGACCGACGACATGATGAACCGCCAGATCATCTACCTGCTGGCACTCAACCGGTTCTACACACCCGACTACATGGCCTCGGCCACACGCGGCAACGAGCTGATGTCGGTGGCCTCGTCGACGATCTCGTCACAGCTCTCCAACCTGCTGGGCTCGATCTCCGACAACTGGAGCGTGGCGCCCTCGTTCCGCTCTGACCGCGACGACTTCTCGGACGTGGAGGTCGACGTGGCCCTCTCGTCACGCCTGCTCAACAACCGCCTGCTTTTCAACGGCAACTTCGGCTACCGCGACAAGAGCCTCAACGCCAACCAGTTCATCGGCGACTTCGACCTCGAATACCTGCTGAACCGCCAGGGCACCCTGCGCCTCAAGGCCTACAACCGCTACAACGACCAGAACTACTATCTGCGCAGCGCCCTCACCACCCAAGGCGTAGGCGTGGCCATCCGCCGCGACTTCGACTCGCTCACCTCCTTCCTCCGCCCCGTCTGGCGCTGGTTCCGCCGCCTCCGCAAACCCGCCCCCACCCCCGTTCCCGCAGACGCCCCAGCAGAAACGACTCCCGTCACCCGGTCCGAGGCCTCCACCCCATCCAAATCCGAGTAATGCCTTGGAGTGCGTGACAACGCGACCTCCAATGATTTCAGCACGCGCTGAGTGCCGGCGTGCTAAAAAAAGATTAAAAAAGGGGGCGGAAAACGGCGGCGGTGGCGGTGATGACAAAAAAAATAAGTAACTTTGTCAAAAATTTGCCTATTATGATGACACTTGAAAAACTTCTTGCAGAGAAACTTCTCAAAATCAGCGCCATACAGTTACAGCCCGAGATGCCGTTCACATGGGCCTCGGGGTGGTCGTCGCCCATCTACACCGACAACCGCAAGACACTGTCGTATCCCGACATCCGCTCGTTCATCAAGATCGAGCTGTGCCGCCTGATTCTTGAGCAGTATCCGCAGGTCGACGCCATCGCCGGCGTGGCCACAGGTGCCATCGCCCAGGGCGCCTTGGTGGCCGACGAGCTTGGCCTCCCTTACGTTTACGTGCGCTCGACCCCCAAGGACCACGGTCTTGAGAACCTCATCGAGGGCACTCTGAAACCGGGTCAGAAAGTAGTGGTGATCGAAGACCTGATCTCGACCGGCAAGAGCTCGCTCAAGGCCGCCGAGGCCGTGCGTCTGGCCGGTGCCGACGTGGTGGGCATGGTGGCCATGTTCACCTACGGTTTCCCCGTGGCCGACGAGGCTTTCAAGGAGGCCGGCGTGAAACTCACCACCCTCTCGAACTACGAGGCCATGCTGCAGGTGGCGCTCGAGACCGGTTTCATCCGCGACAAGGATCTGAAGACCCTGCAGGAGTGGCGCGAGGATCCCGCCAACTGGAATCCCGGCCGCGACATCACAACTATCGACTGATTACTGATGGCACAGTATAAATCAAAGCCTGCGGTGATAAACCGCCCCGCCGCCGAGCTTTTCGAGCGGTTCACCGACCTCAGCCGCCTGCAGGAGGCTCTTGACCGCCTCCCCGCCGACCAGCGTGAGAAAGTGGGCAGCGTGGAGTTCACCGCCGACTCGTTCAAGATCCAGACCCCGCAGGTGGGCGACATCACCTTCAAGGTAATGGAGCGGCACGCCCCGGAGCGCATAGTCTTCGGCACGGAGTCGTCGCCGGTGCCCCTGACACTGGCGCTCGACATCATCCCGGCCGGCGACGCGTCGTCGACAGTCACCGCCGCCATCGACGTGGAGATTCCCGCGATGCTGCGTCCGCTCGTCGGCCCCCAGCTGCAGAAAGCCGCCGACCAGCTCGGTTCGCTCATCGCCACGCTCAACAATTGATGCCGCGCATCCGTTATTAGTGTACAATATGCACACGAAGACTGTATCACACATATCATATATGGTAATCGCCGCAATTGCGGCGATTACCGTTTTCTGCAGTTGCGACCGCCTGGACGACAACCGCATCCCCCCGGCGCCGGTGTACATAGCCTTCCCCTCCGAGGCCGAATGGCGCCTTTATGGCGTGACGGCCACGCCCGACCACCGCTCGTTCATAAAATCAGAACGGAAACCGGCCAACTTCCCCTACACGGCGCTGAGCCAGACCGGGTTCGGTGGCGTACTGCTGGTGGCCGACGTGCACAACACGCCGCAGGCGTTCGACCTTGCATGCCCCGTCGAGGCACGGCAGGATGTGTGCATCGTCGTCGACGAAGACAAGCACGACGCCTACTGCCCCAAATGCCACAGCCGCTATTCAATCTATACTAACGGGGGCACTCCCACATCGGGACCTGCCCTTGACGACGGCTACGGCCTGACCCGCTATGCGTGCACGCCGCGCACTACCGGCGAATACATGGTAATCTCACGATAAAAGCATACCACAATGGACATCAAGACCATAAAGCAACGCCTGGCTGACGCCCACGGCATCACGGCGCTCAACGACATGCAGATGCAGATGGCGGCCGACGCCGCATCGCGTCTGATTCTGCTGGCCCCCACAGGGTCGGGCAAGACGGTGGCGTTCACCATCAGGCTGTTGCGCGAGCTCACACCCTCGGCCGGGCGCATCCAGGCCGTGATACTGGCCCCGGCGCGCGAACTGGTCATACAGATAGCCAACGTGATACGTCCCGTGGCGGCCGGACTCAAGACCGTGGCGTTCTACGGCGGCCACAAGATGGAGGACGAGGAGAACTCGCTCTCGGTCACTCCCGACATCATCGTGGCCACCCCCGGACGCCTGCTCGACCATATCCGCCGCGGCAACCTCAGCGTGGCCGACACCGGCGCCCTCGTCATCGACGAGTACGACAAGATGCTTGAACTCGGGTTCCTCGACGAAATGAAACGCATCGTCACCCGCATGAAGGCCCTGCGGCTCGTCACCCTCACCTCGGCCACACGCCTGGGCGACATCCCCGACTTCATACCGCTGAAAGGCGCGTCGACATTCGATTTCACCGCCCACGGCCCCTCGGGACGGCTGCAGACCGTGCGCGTCTCCTCACCCACACGCGACAAGCTCGACACCCTCACCGCCCTGCTTGAGGCGTTGCCCAACGGCCGCGCGCTTGTGTTCGTGAACCACCGCGACGCCGCCGAGCGTGTCTACAACCATCTGAAAGAGGTGCATCTGCCTGCGGGGCTATACCACGGCGGCCTCGAACAGCGTGAACGCCAGCTCGCCGTAGACCTGCTCAACAACGGTACCACCCCCGTGCTGGTCACCACCGACCTCGGGGCACGCGGACTCGACATCGACGCCGTAGACTATGTGATACACTACCACACCCCCCTTACCCCCGAGAGCTGGACCCACCGCAACGGCCGCACCGCCCGCATGGGGGCATCGGGAACGGCATACGTAATCCTTGCCGACGACGAGAACATCCCAGAGTTCGTGAACTACGACCGCGAGTATTTCCCCAAGGGCGCATCGGCCGACGGCATCCGCTCTGACGTGGCCACCCTCTACATAAACGCCGGCAAGAAAGAGAAAATCTCGCGCGGCGACATCGCCGGCTATCTCATGAAGGCCGGCGGCCTCGCCAAAGATGAAATGGGCAAGATTGCCGTCTACGACCACTGGGCCATCGTGGCTGTGCCCCGCGCGAAAGCCGCCAAACTGGCCGACATCCTCGCCCCCCAGAAACTGAAAAATACCCGCGTGCGCATCACCCCCCTGAAAGGCTGACGCCAACAAAACAATAAAACAATAGGGTCTTTAGGGTCATTTGCGACCTTAAGACCCTAATGACCTTATTATCTCACACTCAGCGGGTCACAGCAACCTTGCGGGTCACGTTGCCCCGGCGCACCACGTATATGCCCGGTGCAAGGCCGGGCAGATCCGTCCCGGTGCCCGATGCCACTTTCACAC
>CALJBF010000177.1 GCA_938027385.1 uncultured Porphyromonadaceae bacterium
CCATCGATTCCGGAGTGAAAACTTCTGAAACCGACTTTGTGGCAGCGATATATTTTGGGGGTTGCTCTATCATACTCACATCATTATTTGTCCCCCAAAATTAGTAAAACTATAAAAATCTTGCAAACATTTTTATAGTTTTGCGTTATCGAATTTAGAGAGTGTTGCAGAATTCTGTTAATTGTAGGGACATGCCTTTGGCATATTAGGTTATCTCGTTGGCAATCAGCCAAACATCGCTTTGCGATGTCCTACAAATTAGGCGAAAACCGAGTTCTGCAACACCCTCTAAATAAAGTTTTAAGCATAAACATCTCATAACCAATGGTCAAGCAAAATAAATTTTGTTCTACCATTGGTGTTTTATACGATTTTACACCGTCTTTTCCTGGCCATTATAGAGGTCTTATTCTTTGCCAAAATCTGACCATCCTCAAAAGGTTGTGAGTATGTGAGCACCAAAACATCTTTAACTTGCAAGTGTTATACAAAATGCATTATCTTTGTGCTACAAATAATAAAGTATATAAATACAGCATCAACTCCCAGAAAAACAGACTTCATTTCGCCTGTATTATTAAATCCGTGCGTTTCGGCACCAATATTCTGAATTATTCTGACAAAATATGGGAATCTTGACTAATTTACGGAGCGTGCTGTCTTTTGCCATTGGAAGTAATCCAGGCTGTCCGATTATTTTTCTTGACTTCGATGGTGTCATTTCAACAGACGCTCATCTCGACCCGCTAAGAGCGGCACACAGAAAAACCGGGGATTGTTTCGGACGACTCTTTGACCCGAAATGTGTAGATTCCCTTAAGAGAATTGTAGAAATGACGGGCGCCAGAATTGTCATAACATCTTCATGGAGAAACTATTTGTCAATATTCCAGTTTATATTGCTATGGCAGTTCCGTAAAATGCCGGGGATCCTGGCCGGCATCTCTCCAAAATGCTCTATTTACAGAGGTGATGAAATTGGCCGATGGCTTAAAAAGCATAAAAACATTTCCCGGTATGTGATTCTGGACGACATGGACCACCTACAATTCAGGAACGAACAATCATCACATCTGGTGACAACTGATCATTTCAAAGGGTTACAGCCTGAAAATATTCCACGGACATTAGCAATTCTCGAGGCAAAATAAATACAAAATAGCTGGATGTTTTGCCGCCCGGCATGGCGCGGTATTGGCAGAAATTCATTAACTTAGCGCAAACTTCAGAATATCATGGGAAAAAGAGTTAAAAACGATATGGGAAACGACACACTAAGGGTGGAGATTATGCTGCAGGCCCTAGCGCTTGGGGTCACACCTGCGGAATTTGCCGAGTTCTATAAGATTATGAGGGGTGATATTGATATAAGCGGTATATTGAGGCGCCATGACCTGAGCCCGGCGAATTACGGGAGTCCGGAGGCGTCGGGGCGTAAACGTAGTGCCGTCGGTTCCAGTGAGCTTAAAGATGCGAAGGAAAAGACGCTGACTCTGCGCGTGCAGATGCATGACGTCACAAAACCGCCTATGTGGCGCGAGTTGAAGGTACCCGCCGATTTCACCTTTTTACAGCTCCATAAGGCTATTCAGGCCGCATGCGGGCTTGAGGAGTGCCACCTGTGGCAGTTCCAGCGCAAGCCCTACGACCCGGAACTGCAGATCGGGGTGCCCGTAGACCGGAAGAATCCTTACGGAATGGGGCTTGAAGACTATACACACGACGCCCGCAAGACCGGCATCACCGCTTTTCTTGCCGAGAAAGGGCAGAAACTGGTTTACGTATATGATTTCGGGGACGACTGGATATTCAATGTCAGCGTGGTCGGCATCGGCCCGCGCGACGGCGACACTGCTGTATGCACCCGCTGGAAAAGCGACCTCCAGCCCATTGAGGATACCGGCGGCATCTGGTCATATCTTGATCTGCGCCAGGCCTGGAGCGAGCGGGCCACGCTGACGAAACGACAGAAAGAGGAGCTGGCCGACCGGTTCGGATATGATTCGTTCGACGACCTGATTGATCTCGTCACAGAGGCCATGTTCGACCCGGAAACCGTCAATGAGAAACTTGCCGACATCTGACCACAATATTGAAACCGGACAATAAGAGAGTGAAGTCAAGATGACTTCACCCTCTAAAAAAACCGGCCATCCGGGATGAACCGGATGACCGGGTGCTGGCGATATGTGGCGAATGTCAATAGTTCTTCGCCTCTATTTCGAAGAAACTGCGTTTATGGTGGCATACGGGGCACACCTCGGGGGCTTTCTTGCCGATGTGGATGTGTCCGCAATTGCGGCAGATCCAGACGGTGTCGCCCTCGCGAGAGAACACTATGCCCTCCTCGATGTTCTGCAACAGGCGACGATAGCGCTCTTCGTGGTGCTTTTCTATCGCAGCGACAGCGCGGAAACGGTAGGCAATCTCGGGGAATCCCTCGGCGTCGGCCTCCTCGGCCATTTTCGAATACATCTCGGTCCATTCGAAGTTCTCGCCCTGAGCGGCGGCATGCAGATTGGCCATGGTGTCAGAGATGTCACCGCCGTTGAGTAGCTTGAACCACAGTTTGGCATGCTCTTTTTCGTTGTTGGCGGTCTCCTCGAAGATAGCCGCAATCTGCTCATAGCCATCTTTGCGTGCTTTCGACGCAAAGTATGTGTACTTGTTACGTGCCATTGATTCACCGGCGAACGCCTCCTGAAGATTGCGTTCGGTCTTAGTTCCTTTCAGATCTTTCATATTCGGGTTTTTATTTGTTAGTTAAGCTATTCTTTTTTGCCGCATTCCGGACAAACTCCTTTGAAATAGACGTTCACATTGTCGCAGGAAAAATCCGCGGGCACCGCGAGGGCCGACATATCAAGGGGGATGTCAAAAATCCTTCTGCATTCCCGACAGATGAAATGTGCATGCGGCACATGCGATGTCGAATCATAACGGGTGGAATCGGCCGATATGTTGATATCATTGATCAGCCCTTTCTCTGCAAGGAGTTTCACGCTGTTGAACACAGTGGTCTTTGACAGCGTGGGATTATTGCGATGCACAAACGAATATATCTCGTCTGCTGTCGGATGTGTATGGCTCGATGATATGAATTCCAGAATCTCAAGCCGCTGTATCGACGGCCTGATACCGACGGCTGTGAGTTTCCTGAGCAGAGCGTCTCTGTCGACATTTTGTTTCATCCGTAATCGGTTTTACATTGTATTCACTACAAAATTATATCAAAAACAGGCCACATCCAAATATTTAACATTTTTAAACATTTTCTTTATGTGTAATCATGCACTGTAATCGTTTTAACCAAACACAGCTCTGCGAAACATGAAAGAGGTATTAGAGAAAATCAGGTCTGACTACCACCGTTATACCGGAAAAGGGGAGCAGCCGTTCGGCCGGATAATCCTTTATCTGCTGTTCGGCCGCAATCATTGTTTCAATTACAGTTTCTGGCTCCGACTAGCCCACAAGAAGAACTGGGCATGGCCCCTGGCCATGTTCATGCACAAAAGACTGTCGGTAAAATATTCGATGGATATTTCCCGCAAATGCCGTATCGGATACGGCCTCTATCTCGGACACGGCATCTGCATGGTGGTGAGCCAGCACACGGTCATCGGCAACAATGTCAATCTCAGCCAGTTCATCAACATAGGCACCAACCGGGGTGAAGGGGCTACTATCGGCGACAACGTCTACATCGGTCCGCAGGCATGTATCGTGGGAAAAGTGCATATCGGCGACGGCTCTAATATCGGCGCCGGAGCCGTTGTGGTTAAAGATGTTCCGCCAGGCACGACAGTCGGCGGCGTACCGGCCAGAGTCATTTCCGACCAACGGCAGGATTTCATCCTCAATCCATACATCCCACGCCGCGCCGAAAGGGACTGAGTGAGTTTTCTGGCGGCCATCCCCCACGGCGGTTTTTTCAAAGGAAGGGGGCGGTTGTGCACAAGAATGAGTAAATTTGCGGCATGAATTGGTTTGAAAGTCTGTTTTGGGAGCAATCGGCGCTACAGGCGGTCTGCGTGATCTCGGTCATAATCGCTATCGGACTGGGACTGGGCAAACTGCGTGTGTGCGGCATCTCGCTTGGGGTGACCTTCGTGTTTTTCACCGGAATCCTGGCCGGCCATCTGGGGCTGGCGATCGACCCGCAGATTCTTCAGTATGCCGAGGATTTCGGCCTGATGCTGTTTGTCTATGAGCTTGGCCTGAAGGTAGGACCCGGCTTTTTCAGCTCGTTCCGCACCGGTGGCATAAGGCTCAACATGCTCGGGCTGGCGCTTGTGCTTGCCGGCACTGGGGTGGCCATAGCGCTGAGCTATCTGATGGCCATCCCGATGACCGACATGGTGGGCATACTCAGCGGCGCCACCACCAACACGCCGTCGCTCGGCGCAGCACAGCAGGCAATCAGCCAGCTGGGGCTCTCGGCCGAAGGGGCGGCCCTGAGCTGTGCCGTCACCTACCCCCTCGGGGTGGTGGGCGTCATTCTGGCCTTTATCCTGGTAAGGAAGTTCGTGGCGCGCAAGTCAGACTACGAGCCTCGGCGGCACGATGACTCAGACCACACGTTCGTGGCCGAGTTCCACGTCACCAACCCGGGCATCTGCGGCCGGTCGCTGCGCGACATAAGTGCCCTGGGGGGCTCGCATTTCGTGGTGTCGCGCATCTGGCATGGCGCTGACGTGTCGATTCCAGGGCCTGACGACGTGCTCGCCGAGGGCGACCGCGTGCTCGTGATTACCAACGAAGATCAGGTCGAGAAACTGACGGTGCTTTTCGGCGAGAAGAGTGACCGCGACTGGAACAAACCCGACATCAACTGGGACACGGTTGACAAAAACCTCGTATCGCGCACCATCGCCATAAGCAAACCCCAACTCAACGGACGCCGTCTGGGCTCGCTGAGACTCCGCAAGCTCTATGCCGTGAACATCTCGCGCGTGTCGCGCTCGGGAGTACGTCTGCTGGCGCGTCCCGACCTTATCCTGCAGCTCGGCGACCGTCTCACAATCGTCGGCACCCCGGACGCCATAAACAAAGTGGGCGCGCTGGTGGGCAATTCGGTCACCGACCTGAAGGATCCCAACCTGGCCGCCATCTTCATCGGCATGGTGCTGTCGCTAATCGTGGGGTCGATACCCATAGCCATACCCGGCATATCGGTGCCTATCAAGCTCGGCCTTGCCGGCGGACCGATTGTGGTCGGAATACTCATCGGCCGTTTCGGGCCGCAGTTCCACATGGTCACCTATACCACCCGCAGCGCCAACCTGATGCTGCGCGGCATAGGCCTCTCGCTGTTCCTGGCCTGTCTGGGGCTTGGAGCGGGCCCCCAGTTCATCGACACCATAATGCGCGGCGACGGCCTCACATGGATCTGCGCCGGATTCATCATCACCCTCCTCCCTTCGCTGGCCATGACCGTAGCGGCCATGCGGTGGTGGCGCCTCGACTTCGGCACCGCCGCCGGTATGGTCAGCGGTGCCATGGCCAACCCGATGTCGATGACCTACGCCAACGAAATCACCCCCGGCGACGACGCCCCCGTGGCCTACGCCACCACCTACCCGCTGTCGATGTTCGCCCGCGTCGTCATAGCCCAGCTGCTGGTGCTCTGTTTTGTCTGATTCTATGATATTACTCCCCCGGTTAAGACAATTTAAACAAATTTTACCGAGCGGATTACAAAGATTCTTAATGTGCGCCGAGGGGGTGAACCGCCGCGGCGTACTGTCTGTTTTAAAGGCGCAAACAATATAAAATACAAACAGACGATATGGAATCCATAATCAACACACACATTCCCGAATTCAAGGTACAGGCCTACCATAACGGCCAGTTCAGGACTGTGACCGACAAGGATGTGCTCGGCAAATGGGCGATATTCTTCTTCTACCCCGCCGACTTCACGTTCGTATGCCCGACCGAACTCGAGGATATGGCCGACAAATACGAGGACTTCAAGCGCCTCGGCGTAGAGGTCTATTCGGTCAGCACCGACTCGCATTTCGTGCATAAGGCATGGCACGATGCCTCGGAGAGCATCAAGAAAATCCAGTACCCTATGCTGGCCGACCCAACGGGCCTGCTCAGCCGTGCTTTCGGCGTGATGATCGAGGAAGACGGCATGGCCTACCGCGGCACGTTTGTCTGCAATCCCGAAGGGCTGATCAAGCTCGTAGAGATCCAGGATAACAGCATCGGCCGTAATGCCGAGGAACTGCTCCGCAAGGTCGAGGCCGCCCAGTTCGTGGCCACCCATGACGGCGAGGTATGTCCGGCCAAGTGGAAACAGGGCCAGGCAACCCTTAAACCGAGCATCGACCTCGTGGGCAAGATCTGACCCTGCCTGACATTCGGAAACATACATAGAATCCCGGACCGGAAACATCTTTGTCCGGGATTCTATGTCATTCATACACTAACACGATAAAATCATGCTTGACAACAGTATAAAAGAGCAACTTAAAAACATATTCATACAGTTACAGTGTGACATCACGCTGAGGATGCTCTCGCGCCGCGACGACGCACGCTCGGCCGAGATGTTCGAGTTTCTCGAGGATGTGGCGTCGGCATCGCCAAGACTGTCGGCCGAATCTGTCGAGGCCGATACCGACACTCCCGAATTCGAGATCGTGAAAGACGGTACCCCTACCGGCGTGCGGTTCTGCGGCATCCCCAACGGACATGAGTTCTCTACCCTCCTGCTGGCTGTGCTGAATGCCGACGGACAGGGAAAGAATCTGCCTGACGCCGCCCTGACAGCCCGGATCAAGGCCCTCAAAGGCCCTCTGAAACTCCGCACGTTCGTGTCATTGACATGTACGAACTGCCCCGATGTGGCGCAGGCGCTCAACGTCATCGCCATTCTCAATCCGGCCATCGAGAACGCCGTCACCGACGGCGCCGTAGTACCCGGGATGGTAAAAGAGCTCGACATCAAGTCGGTGCCGGCCGTATATTCCGGTGACACACTCATCAGCACCGGCCGCATCAACCTCGGCGACCTTCTGGTCAAGCTCGAGAATGCATGCGGCACCACACGGTGCGCTGACGATGAGGCGCCTGTGGTGCGCGAGTACGACGTCACAGTGCTCGGCGGCGGTCCCGCCGGATGCGCCGCAGCCATATATTGCGCCCGCAAGGGTTTCACCACAGCCGTGGTGGCCGGCGCCATAGGCGGACAGGTGCTCGAGACAATGGATATCGGCAATCTGATTTCAGTGACCTCTACCACGGGTCCGCAGCTGGCCGCCAACCTAAAGACCCACATGGCCGCATATCCCATCGACCTGTTCGAGAACCGCACCGTCACCTCTGCCGATGTTAAAGAACCTGTGAAAGAGCTCAGATGCACGGGCGAGACCTTCCGCAGCCGCGCCCTCATCATCGCCACGGGTGCCGGATGGCGTCACCTCTCCATACCCGGCGAATCAGAGCACGTGGGGCATGGCGTGTCGTTCTGCACCCATTGCGACGGCCCGTATTATGCCGGTTCGCGTGTAGCCGTGGTGGGTGGAGGCAACTCCGGCATCGAGGCCGCAATCGACCTGGCGAATCTGTGCCCGCATGTCGACATCTTCGAATTCACCGACTCGCTTAAAGCCGATGTTGTGCTCCAGAAAAAACTGGCCACCCTTTCCAATGTCGACGTACA
This sequence comes from uncultured Porphyromonadaceae bacterium, assembly GCA_938027385.1. Taxonomy (GTDB): domain Bacteria; phylum Bacteroidota; class Bacteroidia; order Bacteroidales; family Muribaculaceae; genus UBA7173. The sequence goes on from CALJBF010000177.1 coordinate 7,676, forward strand.
CCTGTCATCGCAGGTCGAGGAGATTGTCGGCGACGGCACAAGCGTGTCGGGCATCCGAGTCAAAGATCTGGCATCCGGTCAGACATCGGTCTACCCCGTGGCCGGAGTATTCGTGCAGATCGGCCAGAAACCCAACAGCGCGCTCTTCAAAGACCAGCTGCCGCTCAACCCGTCCGGCGAGATTGAAGTCGATCGCTGTTGCCGTACGCAGGTCAAAGGCGTCTATGCCGCCGGCGATGTCACCGATATCCCCTACAAGCAGGTTGTCATCGCCATGGGCGAAGGTGGCAAAGCCGCCCTCTCGGCCTTCCTTGACTTCATGCGCGGCGAACTCGACTGACGCTATCCGCCGGGCGATGAACCACCCGCCAGAAAAGCCGGTCCGGAAAAAGATAACATAAGCGCGAAGCATAAGCCACGATGCGGCTTGTGCTTCGCGTTTCTGGTACCAAAATATTTTATCGGACACCAATGGGTTTTAAATTGTTCTTAAAAATATAACGCACCCACTTGTCTAATCTCGAAAAATCACTAATTTTGTGAAAATTAGAAATATAACAGCATCATGAAATACAGTCCGCGCGACATAGCCGAATACATAATTGCCCTGGTGGATGAGTTTGCCGTAAGATTCGGTCTGTCTGACACTCAGGCTTACAACTATATCCGCAACCATCGTGGCATTTCTTTTATTGAACAGAATTATGGCATTATCCATACCCTCGATTTCAACGAAACCGTTGACAGCGTAGCACTTTTTTGCCGTAAATCAGGAGGTGCATCATGATTCCTGAACCGGCTTAAATATATGAAAGGGATAACCTTTCAGTTTTTCTTTGGATCTGAAGCGGCTGTTAAACATCTTATAAGACTATGACTGACAGCGATTTCAAATACATGAAAGAGGCAATGGCAACAGATTTGGTCGAACTGTTGTCCACTGATTTCGGCATGAGTATTGCCGAAGCCCTCGACTCATTATACAACTCCGAGACATACGCAAAACTTACCCGAAAGGCAACCGGCCTATATTTCCAGAGTACGCTATATGTGTATTCATTCCTGAAAAACGAGTTGACTACCGGGAAATTCGCCTGAACAGACGGCATCACCGCTCAT
>CALJBF010000178.1 GCA_938027385.1 uncultured Porphyromonadaceae bacterium
GGTTCAGGGATAGGATTATACTTCTTTCGCAAAGGTAGCACTTTACTCACAATTCCCCAAATCAAACCGCCCCCGCCCTGTTTTGTAAAGTCTGTGCAGACAATGGCTGAGCGGGGGAGGGTTCAGCGGACGCCGATGAGTTTGTGGGTCTGGAGGGAGAGGTGCCAGAGTGGATGGGCCAGGATGTAGGCGATGCAGGCGCGGAGGTTGGCGGCGTTCCAGGCGCCGTCGGCGCGGTCGCAGGGTTGCAGGCTGTAGCGGCTGATGCCGCGACCGGCCAGCGTGGCGGGGTCGATGATATATTCGGGGTGGTCGAGGTCAAATACGATTTTCAGCTCGTCGATGCGTTGTATCGTCGGGATGCGCCCGTATTTGGGCGAGCATGTCACCCAGTCGACAAGGCTTTCGAGGCCGTCGCGCAACGGCAGGGTGCCGTTTGTCTCGATCTGCACCGTGCGCCCCTCGGTGTGAAGTTTCCCCACCAGTGTGGCGGTGAGCTGCAGCAGGGGCTCGCCCCCGGTAACCACCACATGCCGGGCGGGATGGCGGCATACCTCGGCCACAATCTCGTCGTCGGTCATCTCGCGGCCGTTGGTATGGTCGGTGTCGCAGAAATCGCAGGCCATGTTGCATCCGCTCAGCCTTACGAACACCGCCGGGGTGCCTGTGTGGAACCCCTCGCCCTGCAGTGAATAGAAAATCTCGTTAACTTTCATGTGGCGCCGCAGGTCAGGGGTCAGAAAATACCGTCGGTTTCCGGGGTGTCATCCTTGCAGTAGGCTGCGATGTTCCCCTCCGATTCCTGCACGGTGGCCTTGTAGCACTCGGGAATCTGGTCGGCTACCCAGCGCGCGATATTCTCGGCGGTGGGGTTGAACGGCAGCAACTCGTTGAAGTTGCCGTGGTCGAGATAGCCGTGGATGCGGTCTTTTACATGCTTGAAGTCGATCACCATGCCGTCGGCGTTGAGTCGCGGGGCACGGCAGTAAACGGTCACCACCCAGTTGTGCCCGTGCATGTTCTCGCATTTGCTCTCGTATGACAGATTGAGCCGGTGGCACCCGGCAATCTCCATACGTTTCTTCACATAATACATATTCGCTCTAAATCTGCCTGCAAAATTACGAAACATTCGCGGTTCCCCCGCAATCCCCGCCCACAAATCGTCAGCCCCGGGGCGAGGACGATAGCCCATGACACAGTCAGTCGCCGGAAAGATTGTTCAACCGATCATGCGCCCGTCTGATTGCCTGCTGCAGTTTCTGTTCAAGCAAATGGCGTTCGGGAAATTTTGTCATATAATCCGCAACGCGGATATTGCTGTCGTTAAGATGCATCAATTCAACATGCTCCTCGTTTTTACCGGCACAGAGTATAAGACCTACAGGCTGGTTCTCTCCTTCCACCATATCATATTTCTCAAGCCATCTGAGATACAGCTCCATTTGCCCTTTGTACCCGGCTTGAAATTTGCCCAGTTTAAGATCTATTGCCACGAGGCAACGCAAGCGTCTGTGATAGAATAGCAGATCGATGTAATAATCCTCATTGTCGACAGTAATACGTTTCTGTCGGGCGAGAAACGCGAAGTCATTGCCAAGTTCGGTGATGAAATTCTGGAGTTCTGCAACTATTGCATTTTCAAGATCTTTTTCCGAATAATTACCCGACAGGCCAAGAAAATCAAGCACATACGGATCCTGGAAAACAAGGTCGGCCGACATTTTTTGTTCGTTGCGCAGTTCATCAAGGTCATGGCGTATGACGGTTTCCGGTTGTCTGGCAATGGCAGTACGTTCATAAAGCATCCCGTCAATTTTGGATTTTAGTGTCCTTTTCGACCAATGCTGGTCGGCAGCCATTGTGAGATAAAAGTTCTTCGCCAGCTCATCTTCAATAGGTATCACCTGAAGGAAATGAGACCATGACAATTGCGACACCAGTGGTGTCACAATCTGCAGATCCGGAAATGAGGATGCAAACTGCATCATTCTCTGTAGATTTCGCAGAGAAAACTGATTACCCCCATACTGTAGTGTCAGTTGTTGTGAAAGATTAGCGATCACACGTTTGCCATATTTAGCCCGTTCCCCTTTGAGCAACTCACGGTTTATCCGGTCTCCTATATGCCAGTAGAGTAATGTCATTGTCGAGTTTACCGACAGCGCCACCTGCGCCCTGGCTGATTCAATCAGATGACGGATGTCAGAGAAAAGACTGTTGTCAATAATGGGGTTGTCTGTTGCCATTACCGGAGTTTATGAATTTATTGAAATTAGAGTTCCCGTAAACCGGTGGGTCAGTTACGTGTAAAGATCTCCTGTATATCTGCAAAATTACGAAACATTCGCGGTTCCCCCGCAATCCCCGCCCACAAATCGTCATCGAGCTGTGCGACAGACGTGGCGGGCGAACTTTACGGGGGTGAGGGTTGTATTAGATATATGACTGTTACGGTCAGACGGGGCGGGTGACGTCCACGGGAACCATAAAATGATATGTTTATGAAAGCCAAGGTATTGATGACAATAGTGGCGGCGGCCGCGATGGCGTTGACATCGTGCGTGTCGAGCAAGCGGTTCAACCGGCTCAACGACGAGCACGTGGCCCTGCAGAAGGAGTACGACGCCACGACGGCGGCGCTGAACAAGGCGCGCTCAGACAACCAGAGCCTCGACGCTCTGCTGGCCCAGGCCCGCAAGAACAACGACGAGCTGAAACAGGCTTACGCCGCGGCGATGGCCTCGCTCGACAAGAGTCTGCAGAACACCAACCAGGGGAACGTGAATATCTCGAAACTTGTCGACGAGATCAACGCCTCGAACCGCTACATCAAGGAACTGGTGGCCGCCAAGTCGCGCAGCGACTCGCTGAACATGGTGCTCACCACGAACCTTACACGCTCGCTCAGCGGCGACGAACTGCGCGACGTGAACGTGAAGGTGCTCAAGGGTGTGGTATATATCTCGCTGGCCGACAACATGCTGTTCAAGTCGGGCTCGTATCAGATCAGTCCGCGCGCCATGGATATCCTAAGCAAGATCGCAAAAATCATCAAGGATTACCGCGACTATGACGTGCTTGTGGAGGGTAACACCGACAACGTGCCCATCTCGCGTCCCAACATCCGCAACAACTGGGACCTGAGCGCCCTGCGCGCATCGTCGGTCGTGCAGGTTCTGCAGGATGATTTCGGTGTCGACCCATCGCGTCTCACTGCCGGAGGCCGCGGCGAATACAACCCCATCGCCAGCAACGATACAGCCGAGGGGCGTCAGCTCAACCGCCGCACGCAGATCATAATAACGCCGAAACTTGACCAGTTCCTCGACCTCATCGACAAGGCGCCGGACGATACCGGCAGTGCCGCCGCCACGGTGAAATGACCCACTGCAGCGTTTCTGCGGGCTATACATCCACTAACTAAATACGTCTGCCTGATACGGCCAATTGCGTGTCAGGCAGACTGTTATTGTTTTCTGACATCTACTTTTGCGGCTTACATGGTTGACTTCACCGCTTTTTAATGGTAAATTTGTATAATCCATTCCTTGCGAGATATCGAGAATCAAATAATACCATATATTCAGCTATGCGTCATACCAATCTTAAAATCACAGCACTGCTCATGGCCTTGTCATGTCTTTTCGGCAGTCACGCGCTCCGGGCGGCCAATCCTGTGGCCGACCCCGATGCCGTGGTGACGTGCGGCAACGCCCGTTTCACAGTACTCACCCCCGAGATGGTCCGTATCGAATACAGCGACAGCGCCCGTTTCGAGGACCGCGCCACATTCGCCATTCAGAATCGCCGCCCCGGTGATGTGCCGCGTTTCACCACCGCCGACGACGGCACGTGGCTCACAATCGCCACCGACAGCCTGACACTGCGCTACCGCAAGGGCGCGCACCCGATGACCACGCCCCCCTCGGCCGACAATCTCACCATCACCATGACGCTTGGCGGCGAGCCTGTCGAGTGGTACCCCGGCAAGCCCGACCCGTTGAACCTCAAGGGCACATGCCGCACCCTCGACGGCAGTAACGGCGACAACAAGCGCGCCGAAATGGAAAACGGCGTGATCTCGCGCTCCGGCTGGGCTGTAATCGACGACTCGTGGAATAGTACGCGCCCCGACGGCAGCCGGTCGTTCGCCCTCGCCGCCGACCCGCTCACCGGCATCGACTGGTGGGCGCCGCGTGCCGACTCTGCGGCCCTCGACCTCTATTTCATGGGCTACGGCCATGACTACCGCCGCGCCATCAAGGACTTCACCCGCATCGCGGGCGACATCCCTCTGCCTCCCGACTACGTGTTCGGCTACTGGTACAGTAAATATGCCTCATATTCGGCCGACGATTACCGCCGCATCATGGCCGACCTCGAGGCCAACGACATCCCCGCCGACGTGATGATCCTCGACATGGACTGGCACTGGAACGGCGACCCCGCCAGCGAGTCGGCCGGAATCGGCGGCTGGACAGGCTGGTCATGGAACACCAATCTGATACCGAACCCCGTGGGACTGCTGCGCGACATTCACGACCGCGGTCTGCACGTGGCACTCAACCTGCACCCGGCCGATGGTGTCGACAGCGTGGAGTCACCCGGCTACTTCCGCACAATGAAAGCAGAACTCGACGGCCGTTACACCGACGGGCGCAACATCGCCTGGAGTCTCGATTATCCCGACTTTACCAAGTCGTTCTTCAGCAACATAATACGTGACCACGAGCGCGAAGGTGTGGATTTTTGGTGGCTCGACTGGCAACAGCATCTCACCAGCCGCATGACCGACGGTCTGGGCCAGACATTCTGGTGCAACCATGTGTTCTTCAATGATATGGCAAAGAACCGTCCCGAACGTCGTCCGGTAATCTTCCACCGCTGGGGCGGCCTGGGCAGCCACCGCTATCAGATCGGATTCTCGGGCGACGCCCACATAAACTATCCCACGCTGGCTTTCCAGCCCTATTTCACCGCCACGGCCTCGAACGTGGGCTATACTTTCTGGGGCCACGACCTGGGTGGCCACGCGCTGTCAGACCACGAACCCAACGACCCCGAGCTTGTGCTGCGCTGGATTCAGTTCGGTGTCTTTACCCCGATTTTCCGCACGCACGCCACCAAAGATGACCGCATCGAGCGTCAGATCTGGCGCCTCCCCGATTTCCCGATGATGCGCGACGCCGTGAAACTGCGTTACGCCCTGTTCCCCTACATCTACACGATGGCGCGCAAGTCGCATGACACCGGCATAGGCCTCTGCCGCCCCATGTACTATGACCATCCCGAGGCCGACGAGGCATACACCCGCGAAGGGCAGTACATGTTCGGCGACGACATCCTGGTGGCACCGGTTACCGCCGCCGCGCCCGACGGCAAGACATCGCCCGTAACCGTATGGTTCCCCGCCGGAGAGTGGTGGGATGTGAGCCACAATCGCATGATACACGGCCCGGCCACCGAGACAATCGGGTTCGCGCTCGACGAGATTCCTTATTTCTACCGTGCCGGCAGCATCATCCCCCTCAACATGGCCGGTGTAAATCATGTCACCGACCGCCCCGAGCGCCTGCGGCTTGATGTTGTGGCCGGTGCCGACGGCTCGGCCACCCTCTACGACGATGCCGGCGACAACAGTGACTACGCCACGTCATACGCCACAACGGCTATGACGCACACCTCAGCCGACCGCACCGAGACCATCATCATAGACGCCCCCGTGACCCACGGCTCATACACCGCGCCCAATGCCAACCGTGCCTGGACGGTAAGCCTCCTTGATTCAGCCCGTCCCGCCGGCGCCACCTTCAACGGCAAGCCACTCGACCCCTCGGCAATGAGCTACGATGCCACCCGCCGCTGCCTCACCCTGGTTCTCCCCGCGGCTCCCGTCGCAGACCCCGTCACCCTCACCGTCAACTACTGACGTCCCGCCACATCCCTCTTCCATCATGTCATAGTAGTGGGAGCATCTATTAGTATTTGCCTGAACTATAGGGGTATAGGTGCCGGGTAAAAATTCGGTGCATGAACGCGAAACACAAGCCGCAGCGCGGCGCAAGATTCCAGGCCACTACGTGGCTTATGCTTCGCGCACTCCATAATTTTTAACGGGACACCAATGTGAAATGTCAGGCTGACGGCATCGGTCAGCGGGCCAGGGGGAGGCGGTATAGGCGGAACGTGAGCGGGGGGAGGGTGTCGGTGAGGTTGCCGTCGACATCGAGCGTCAGGGTAGAGGTGGCGGGCACTATCCGGGTTGGGTTCTCGAATGTGTTGTCGGCCTCGGGGGTGTCTGAGGCGAGGGTGACGGTTTCGACATCGCCGCTGAGGGCTGTTTTCTTCTTCAGGTGCGGACGGATTGTGAGCGTGACATCCCCGTCGCCGGTGTTCACGGCCTTGATGATATAGCAACGGCTGTCGTCGTCATATACGGCCGAGGCAAAGATTCCCGACTGTTCCGGGTTTCCGGCGGCGGGTTTGCCGTCGAGGGTGAGCGGAATCACGCGGCTGCCGCGGTTGGCGGCATACAGCTGCTGCACATAGTAGCTCACCGACGGAACTACCGTCTGGTTGTCGAACCAGATGAGGTCGGGGCGCCACTGCCATCCGTTTTTGTGGGCCAGCAACGGGGCGTAGGTGGCCATGTGCACTACGTCGGCGTTGCGTTCAAGTCCGGTCATGAACGCGGCCTCGTATATGGCGGCGCGGTAATTGTTTCTCTTCATGCCGCGGGTGTGGCAGGCATATTCGCCGGCGAAGACACGCGGCCCTTTGCGGTCATAGTCGTCATAGCGGTTACCATGGCTCAGGAACCAGTTCTCGTCGCGGTAGAAGTGCTCGTCGACGAGGTCTACGCCGATATTCTTCATCTCGGGCCAGAGATAGTCGAACTTGTCACCCTCCGAGTCGGGCCCTGACGAGCCGATTATCTTTATCTCGGGATGGGCCTTGCGTATCGCCTCTACGGCGGGGCGGAGCCTCTCCACATATTCGGGACCCCACTGCTCGTTGCCGAAAGCCAGCAGTTTCATGTTGAAAGGCTCGGGGTGACCTGCCCGGGCGCGCACGGCGCCCCAGGGAGTGGTGACATCGCCGTTGGCGAACTCTATCAGATCTATGGCGTCGTCAATGAATGTCTGCAGGCTGTCGAGGGGAATCTGCCGGTCGACGGAATTCTGGTACTGGCATACCAGGCCGGCGTTAAGCACGGGCAGCGGCTCGGCGCCCAGATCCTCGCACAGCTGGAAGTATTCGAGAAATCCGAGTCCCAGCGACTGGAAATAGTCGGGGAACAGACGGTTGGCGAATGTGGTCTGCCAGCGGTTTTCGTTCAGCGGACGGTTCTCTACGGGTCCGATGCTGTTCTTCCACTGATAGCGTGTGGCGGGGTCGGTGCCCTCCACGATGCATCCGCCGGGGAAACGGAATACCCCGGGGTGCAGGTTTTCAAGCGCCTCGGCGATGTCGCGCCGCAGGCCGTTGGGGCGCCCTTTGTATGTGTCGGCGGGGAAGAGCGATATGTGCTCAAGGTCGACAGCCGGCTGTCCGGCGAGGAGCCGCAGCCGCAGTTCGCCGTCGGCTGTCGCGCGCCCCGGCGTCAGCACCGCCTCGTACTTCTTCCATTCGCCCGAGGCGACGGTAAGCTCGGTCTCGGCAACCGCCTGGTTGTCGGTGTCGGTTCCCGGCTCAAGCAGACTTACACACAGTCGCGATTCACCCCCGTCGGCCACGCGGGCCCAGACGCTGAACCGATATTCCTCGCCGGCCTTGCAGGAGATGCCCCAGAACCCCTCGTTGCCGAGGGTGGTGCGTTTTTCGTGATGGCCGGTGTCTGTGAGCCTGACGTAATGCGGATTCCGCTCGAACGGCCCGTCATCCATCAGTCGCACGTCGCCCGACACATTCCACCCCGCGAAATGGTCGGGGTGGAACTCGAACGACCGGTTTTTTACCAGCTCGGCATACAGGCCGCCGTCGGCGGCATAGTTGATATCCTCGAAAAAGAGGCCGTACATGGTGGGCTGTACGGGTGCGCCGGGCTTGTCGGCGCGTAGTTCAAGGGTGACGTCGGCGGCTGTGGCGCGGCCGATGGCGGCCGCGGCCACCAGCAGGCATGCTATGGTTTTCTTCATATCAAGTTATGATGAGGGGTGTATGAGAGGGCCTCGCGGCATTTGTCGGTGATAGTCTGCCAGTCGTCGGCGGCAATCACCTCTTTGGGGAAGAGTTTGCTACCCATGCCGACGCACCATACGCCTGCGGCGAACCATCCGCGCAGGTTTTCGGCTGTGGGCTCTACGCCTCCGGTCACCATAAGCCTCGACCAGGGCATGGGGGCAAGCAGACCCTTTACGAATTTCGGGCCGAGCACATCGCCGGGGAACACCTTGCAGATGTCGCAACCGGCCTCCTGGGCGAAACCGACTTCCGATACCGTGCCGCATCCGGGCACGTATGGCACCAGGCGCCGGTTGCATATCCGGGCCACCTCGGGGTTGAACAGCGGGCCCACCACAAAGCATGCGCCCAGCTGAAGGTAAAGCGCGGCTGTAGCGGGGTCGACCACCGAGCCTACGCCGAGAGCCATATGCGGGCACTCCCTGGCGGCGAACTTCACGAGGTCGCCGAATATCTCGTGGGCGAAATCGCCACGGTTTGTGAACTCGAAGGCGCGGATACCACCCTCATAGCAGGCTTTCAGCACCTGCCGGGCCACTGCGGCGTCCTTGTGGTAAAACACCGGCACCACGGGTGCCCCATTTATCCTGGCCATGACGGCCAGCTTGTCGAAAC
>CALJBF010000179.1 GCA_938027385.1 uncultured Porphyromonadaceae bacterium
GGCTGTTGAGCTTAAGGAGGGTGACGCGCAGAAATACCTTGCCCAGCTTGAGACCCTGCTGAAGATGAACCCGCTGCCCGGCCTGAGCGTGCGCGCCGAGGGGAACACCCTCATTGCCACCACGGGCGCCGGTGCCGACGGCGTGCCCTCGGTCGACGCCTCGGTGCTCAAGGGGCAGTCGAACATCCTGGCCGTGCGTCTGCCGAAGGAGGGCACCGTGATGACCGGCCTCAACGCCCCGTTCGGGGTGGATTTCCGCTGCTGGGCCGACAAGGATGTCACCCGCGCCACCCTGCGTCTTACCGATACCGACAAACCTCTGCTCGAGACCCTGCTGGGTCAGGTGATGTGATGGTCTCGGAAATCGTTCTCGACAATCTGCTCCCCGAGGTGTTCGCCGGGCCCGACACGGCTCCGCGCCCCTCGGGGGTATGGCGGCAACGGCTGACCATACGCCGCGGCGACGACCTGCTCGTGCAGGCCGAGTCGGGTACCGGAAAGTCGTCGCTGTGCAGTTATATCTACGGCGCGCGCACCGATTACCGCGGCCGCATACTCTTCGACGGCGACGACATACGCATTTTCGGCACCGCGCGGTGGTGCGACCTCAGATGCCGCTCGCTGGCGTGGCTCCCGCAGGAGATGCGGCTGTTCGCAGAGCTTTCGGTAATGGAGAACATCCTCATCAAGAACCGGCTTACCGACCGCCTTACGGCCACGGAGATACACGCCATGCTTGAGCGGCTGGAGATCGACGACAAGGCCGATACCCCCGCCGGTCTGCTTTCCGTGGGCCAGCAGCAGCGCGCGGCCATCATAAGGGCTGTGGCCCAGCCGTTTGACTTCCTTATACTCGATGAGCCGGTGAGCCACCTCGACCGCCGCAACAACGAGGCGGTGGCCGCCCTCGTGTGCGAGCGCGCACGCGCCGAGGGGGGATCGGTGATCGCCACCTCGGTGGGAAACCACCTGGCTATTGACGCAACAATTGTTTTAGACCTGTGAAATCTCTTGTGGGGCGCCTTCTGCGCCGCAACATATCAGCCGGCCAGCTTGCGGGCTACGCTCTGGCCAACCTGGTGGGGCTCACCATCGTGGTGTGCGCCATGCAGTTCTATCGCGATGTCAGCGCATCGTTCGATTCCGGCTCTGACGCCTACATAAACCGTGACTATCTTGTGGTCTCGCCCCGCGTGGGGTCGCTGGCGGCCATTTCAGGAGCAAAAGCCGGGTTCAGCGCCGCCGACATGGCCGATCTCGAGGCACAGCCGTGGCTCAGGCGCCTCGGCGTGTTCGAGAACGCCGATTTCAATGTGTCGGCATCGGTGAATTTCGGCGGCCGCGAGATGAATACGTTCCTCTTCTTCGAGTCGATTCCCGACGAGTTTTTCGACGTGCGTCCCGACGGGTGGAGTTTCGACCCCTCGCGCCCCGTTGTGCCCATCATACTCTCGAAAGATTATCTGGCGCTGTATAACTTCGGTTTCGCGGCGTCGCGCGGATTGCCTCAGCTCAGCGAGGGGGTCATCGGCAAGGTGCCCCTGCAGGTCAGCGTGGCCGGAAACGGGCATATCGACACTTTCCCGGCCCGTATCGTGGGGTTCTCGTCGCGGTTCAACACCATAGCTGTACCCGAGGCTTTCATGAACTGGGCCAACGCGCGTTACGGCGACACCGGTGCGGTGCGCGAGCCGTCGCGACTGATTCTTGAGGTCGAGAACCCGGGCGCACCCGAGGTCACCGGCTATCTTGAGGCACACGGTTACGAGGTGGCGGGCGACAAGAGCGACAGTTCGCGGGCCGGATATTTCCTTTCGGTGGTGACGGGTATCGTTGTGGCCGTGGGGGTGGTCATTTCGGCCCTGGCGTTCTTCATACTTGTTCTCAGCCTGAGCCTGCTGCTGCAGAAAAACCGCCGGAAACTCGGTAACCTGATGCTGTTGGGGTATTCGCCGGCAACGGTTTCGCGCGCATATCTCCCTATCATAGGGTTTATAAATGCCGGCGTGCTGGCGGTGTCTGTGGCGTTGCTGTGGTGGGGTTCCGGAATGTGGCAGACGCGCCTTGCGGCCGCCTCTGTAAGCCCTGCCCCGCTCTGGCCCACGATTGCCGTGGCCGTGGCCCTGATGCTGGCCGTGACCCTCGGCGGCATGGCCGTGGTGCGCGTCACCGTGGCGCGCTATTTCGCGCCCAGGAAAAAATAAGCCGGGGCTTATTCCTTTATGCCGTAGGCGAGGTCGCCGGCGTCACCGAGGCCCGGAATGATGTATGAGTGGCTGTTGATTTCGGGGTCGACGGCCCCTACCCAGAGGGTTGTCCTGTCGGCGGGGAAATGGGTAGCGATATAGTCTACGGCTACCTGCGACGCGATTACCGAGGCCACATGTATCTCTTTGGGTTCACCTTTGGTGAGCAGGGTGCGGTAGCTCAGCTCCATCGAGGCGCCGGTGGCCAGCATCGGGTCGGCGAGGATGAGGGTCTTGCCGTCGAGGCGCGGCGAGGCCAGGTATTCGATGCAGACGTCGAAGTTTTCTTTCTCCTTATATTTGCGGTAAGCCGACACGAATGCGTTCTGCGCGTGGTCGAAGAAGTTCAGAAAACCCTGGTGGAAGGGCACGCCGGCGCGGAATATCGTGGCAAGCACCAGCTGTGAGCTTATGATGTCGCTCTTGGTGCGTGCCAGCGGGGTGTCGATGTCGACACTGGTATATTCAAGCGTGCGCGAGATCTCGTAGGCCATGATCTCGCCTATGCGCTCGAGGTTTCTGCGGAAACGCAGCATGTCTTTCTGCACCGTGACGTCGCGCAGTTCGGTCATGTACTGGTTGACGAGCGACCGGCTGTCGGCAAAGTTGATTATTTTCATCGTATTGTAGTTTATCGGTTTGTCGGTTTCTGTGTCTGTCTGCGCGGCAGCATGGCGCCCACCAGAGCCATAAGCGCCGAGGCGCCTGCGGTGACGGCGGCGACGGTGAGGATGTCGCCCCACTGCGTGGCCACGGGGTAAGCCGTAATGGAGAGCATCGAGGGGTCGATGGCGTTGAGTTTCACCCACCCGAAATGCTCCTGCCCCAGCGACAGCAATGTGCCGGCGCACAGCCCGATGAGGCCCCCGGCCAGGGTGATGAGCCACCCCTGGTTGGCGAATATGCGGCTTATCAGCGAGTCTGTGGCGCCCATGGCGCGCATCACACCCATGTTGGGCTGTTTCTCAAGCACCATCATCGAGAGGGTGCTGACTATGTTGAACGCCGCCACAAGCAGTATGAACACCAGCATGGCGAAGGTAATCCATTTCTCTACGCCGATCATGCGGAATATGTCGGGCTGTTGCCTGAACCGGTCGAGCACCTTCAGGTCGGCGCGCCCGGCCAGAGCACTGCGCAGGGTGGCCAGCAGAGCGGCGTCGCTGACGCCGGAATCACCCCACACCGCTATGCCCGAGGCCTCGCCCCCGGTGTATTCAAGCAGGCGGCGCGATACGTCGAGTGGAACGACAATCATGTCGCGGTCATATTCTTCCTGTTCGACGCGGAACACGCCGAGGCAGACTATCGTGTCGGCAACGAAGGCCCCCGCGGGGTTGGCTGGGTTGTAACGCCCCGTGCGCCGAGGTTCGTATATGGTTACGGCCCACGGCGATTTCGGGGTGGTCTGCAGGCCGGTGGCGGCGCCTACCGACAGCAGTGCGGCACTCAGTCCCTGCGACAGCTGCAGCACGCGCGGAGCGCCGTCGATGGTTATGTCGGCCACGCCTGAAAGTGTGTCCCACCCCCGGGCCACACCGGTGAGCGTCACCGGCATCTGGCTGTTTCCGGCGATGGCGAACGCCTGTTCGGTAAGCTGAGGCAGGGCGCCCCTCACACCGGGCAGAGCCGCCAGACGCGCGGCCAGGGTGTCGGCACCGGCGAAGACCTTCCCCTCTGTGGCCACGACCATGGCCGGCGGATCGAATTTCGACAGTTTTGCCTCGCACAGCCTCGTGAACCCGTTGAACACCGACAGCACGATTATCATTGCCGCCGACGCCACGGCCACTCCCGCCACAGACACGGCCGAGATGACATTCACGGCACCGTGGCTCTTGCGCGAGAAAAGGTATCGCAGGGCTATTCTTAAAGCAAGCAAAACTGTGAAATGAAAGGGTTTGTCGGTTTTATGTGCGCGTCACGCTGTAGGGATATGCCTTCGGCATGTTGAACCGGCCGGTCGGAGGGCGGTCGCTGCAGGCAGCGACCCTACAATGAATTGCCGCCGGTATATTCCGGCCTGTCCCGCTGCACTATGGGGTGCCGGGATGGCCCTGCGCCGGGTGTCAGGCGTTGTCGGCGCCCTCCTTGATCTCCTTCTCCTCCTCTTTGAGCAGGGAATCGATGTGCTCCACGTAGTCGAGCGAGTCATCGAGATAGAAGGCCAGTTCGGGGCATTTGCGCAGCTGGAAACGCACCTGCTGGGCAAGTTCGTAGCGGATGGTGCGTGCGTTGCGGGTCAGGTTCTCGAGGATTGTCTGTGCCTGGGCGGGGGGGAAAATAGAAAGATATGCCTTGGCGACGCTCAGGTCAGGACTTACGCGCACGGCAGTCACCGAGATTATTACACCGTGGGTTTTCGATGTCTCGCGGCGCAGTATCTCGCTGAGGTCCTTCTGTATAAGTCGTGCTATTTTTTGCTGACGGGTAGTTTCCATGTTGTAACGGGTTTGTGTTTGCGTTTTCTGATATAACGCTTTTGCGCTGTCAAAGTTACGGAATAATACGTAACTTTGCGCCATGCAGAAGAAAACAATTTGGGAAATGGGGCGTCCGACGGTCGACGAATTCCGCCGCTCCGAAAAACTGCCGCTGGCGGTGGTGCTTGACAATGTGCGCTCGCTCAACAACATAGGGTCGATTTTCCGCACGTCTGACGCTTTCCGCGTGGGGCGGCTCGTGCTGTGCGGCATCACGGCCACGCCCCCCTCGCCCGAAATCCACAAGACGGCGCTCGGCGCCGAGGACTCGGTCGACTGGTGCCATTACGAATCCACAGCCGAGGCGGTGTCGTCGCTCAGGGCCGAGGGTTATACGGTGCTGGCGCTGGAGCTTGTTAACGGCTCGGTGCCTCTTGACCGCTACGCGACGGTTCCCGGCGGCAAGTATGCCATCGTGGCGGGACATGAGGTCGACGGTGTGAGCCAGGAGGTGGTGGACATGTGCGACGCGTGCATCGAGATTCCACAGGAGGGCACCAAGCACTCGCTTAACGTGGCGGTGTCAACAGCCATAGCCCTCTGGCATTTCTATCTGCGGCTGCGCTGAGGCGTGTTTCAGCATGCGCCGGTCTCGTGGCGCAGGGGATAGGTGTTGCGCAGTGTGGCGAACCCGGGTGTGCCGTTTTCAATGGCGGCGCGCAGGGTGGCGGTGTCGTCGAGGGGGTTGTAACTGTCAAGTATTGCCTGTTTTGTAACGGGTACCGACGTGCCGTCGGGTACGCCGAGGTCTATGCGGCGGTCTGAGCCGAAATGGCGCAGGGCGGCGTTGACCACGGCCTGTGTGGCGCGCTGTTTCCCCTCTGTCGAGTATCCGGCGATGTGGAATGTGCCGATGTCGGCGCGGTCAAGCAGTTCGCGCGAAATCGAGGCGGGTTCATCCTCCCAGCAGTCGATGGCGCAGTGCCCGACAAGGCCGCGGTCCATCGCGTCGATCAGGGCCGGCGTGTCGATGATGGGGCCTCGGGCGGCGTTGAGAATCATAGGCTTGCGTTTAAGCAGGCTGAAGAACCGGGTGTCGGCGAGATGATGCGTGGCGTGGGGGTGCGGCGCCCGCGTGTGGGGGGTATGGAAGGTGATTATATCGGCGCGGGCGGCAATTTCATCAAGAGTGACGAAGGATGGCGCGCTCGCTTCGCTCGCGCCACACTCCGGGGTTGTTGCGCTGCCGTCAGTGGTATTTCGGGGGGCGCACTCTTTTTCGGCGCGGGGCGGGTCGCAGAGCAGGGTTTTCATGCCCAGGCGCCGGCACCAGGCGTCGACGATGGTGCCCACATGGCCCACGCCTACGATACCCACGGTCATCCCTTCGGGTTCCGGGTAAATGGTGAGAATCGAGGCAAGCACCCACTGCGCCACCGCAGGGGCGTTGCAGCCGGGGGCGTTCACGGTCTCTATACCGTTGGCAGCCAGCCAGTCAAGGTCGAGGTGGTCGGTGCCGATGGTTGCGGTGCCCACGAAACTTACGCGTGAGCCGTCAAGCAGGGCCTTGTCACAGCGGTTGTAGGTGCGCACCAGCAGGGCGTCGGCGTTGTGTACGCTCTCGGGGGTGATTTCCTCGGAGGGGAGGATGCGAGTCTGCGCCACGCCCTCGAAGGCATCGCCCACAAACGGTATGTGTGACTCGATGATTATGGTTTTCACGTCGCGGGATATTATGTTCGGGTCAGAAGAAACTCCACACGCAGAACCCGGCATACACGGCTATTAGCATGAGTATGGGCAGGTAACTGCGCATCGAGCGCCGGTAGGTGAAGAAATGCGCCACCTGGTAGGCGGTGAGCATGAACAGCACCGGCAGGTAAAAGGCGAAATCATTGAAATTCACCACTGTGAAGATTGCCGTGAATATCCATGCCGAGGTCAGGAACCCGTTATAGGCCCTTACCTGCGAGTTGTACGACAGAATCTTCAGCAGGTTCATGGATATGAACGCCACACCGGTGAGTAAAGTTGTGGCGGTGATGACGATTGCCTGCACCAGTTCGCCGGGGTCGATCAAATCCCACGCCATTACCATACGCGGCAGGGTTATATCGGAGGGGGTTATTATGCCGAACCCGAGCAGAATCCAGGGGGGTGTGACGATGCCCAGCAGTGCCGCCGTTACGGTGCGGGCATTGAATATGCGCATCTGCACGCATCCCACGGCGAATACAGGGATGTAGAGCAGGAACGCAGCCTGCGTCATGCCTGCTAACGCCAGCAGGAAGAACAGCAGGAAGATGCGCCGGGTGCGGTCAGGCCGCGCGAAAGTGGAGAAGAGTATGAACACCCCAGTGGCCATTGTCACGGCCATCAGCGTGCCTCCGTAGAATGCCGCCATCCCCTGCGGGTAGCCGGCCTCCATGGCGAAGAACATCCCCGCAGCCAGAGCCGTGAGACTGCGCAGGATGTTGAACACGCGGTTTATGGTGATTACCATTACGCCTGCGGCAAGCACAGCCGCGAGCGATACCGCCAGAGACACCCATGAATCGCCGAGCCATGTGCCCGGCGAGGGCAACCCCAGTCCGAGGCCGTCGGCGGCCGGCAGGGCCAGCCCGCGGCTCCAGGCAGCCACAGCTGCCGCGGCGGCACCGAGCCACAGCACCCAGGCCGAGGCCCGGGCGTGCAGGAAACCGGTTATGTCGCGCTCAAATGACATAATGGGGGTAATGTAACGTATGTGACTTATGTTTGATGTAACTTATGTTTGATGTAACTTATGTTTGATGTAACTTATGTGACTTATGTAACATATGTGACGTATGTGGCTTTACATAAATAACATAAGTTACATAAGTCACATACGTTACATTACAAAACATACATTACAAAACATACGTTACATCTCGCTTGCTTATAAGATATCCTTGCCGATGTCGCGGCGGTAATACTTGCCTTCGAAGTCAACCTTGGCGGCGGCGCGGTAGCTCTGCTCCAGGGCCTCGGTCTGGGTTTCGCCGTAGCTTGTGAGGGCTATCACGCGGCCCCCGGCGGTGACGAGGCGCCCTTCGGCGTCGCGGGTCGTGCCGGCGTGGAAGGGGATTGTCGGGGCCGTGTCGTCGGCACCGGTGATGACCTTCCCTTTGGCGTATGAGCCGGGGTAACCGCCAGATACAAGCATCACGGTGGTGGCGGCGCGCCTGTCGATCTCAAGCGGCAGATTGCCCAGGTCGCCACGGGCGGCGGCATCAATCAGCGGGAGCAGGTCCGACTTGATGCGCGGCATGACAACCTCGGTCTCGGGGTCGCCCATGCGCACGTTGTATTCTATCACCATCGGTTCGCCGGCTACGTTGATGAGTCCCAGGAAGATGAAACCGCGGTAAACGATGCCGCGCTTTTTCAACCCCTCGATTGTGGGGCGTATTATGCGGGTCTCGACCTTATCCATGAACTCTTTGTCGGCGAAAGGCACGGGGCTCACGGCGCCCATGCCGCCGGTGTTGAGGCCGGTGTCACCCTCGCCGATGCGCTTATAGTCTTTGGCTTCGGGGAGGATGCGGTAGCCGCCGTTGCCGTCGGTGAGCACGAATACCGAACATTCCACACCCGAGAGGAACTCCTCGATGACCACCGTGGCCGACGAGGCGCCGAACATGCCGCCGAGCATCTCGCGCAGGTCGGCCTTGGCCTGCTCGAGCGAGTCGACGATGAGCACGCCCTTTCCGGCAGCCAGGCCGTCGGCCTTGAGCACGTAGGGCGGGGTCAGTGTCTCAAGGAAACGGTCGGCTTCGTCGATGTCGGCCGCCGTGAACGAGCGGTAACGTGCAGTGGGTATCCCCTGTTCGGTCATGAACTCCTTGGCGAAATCCTTGCTCCCTTCCAGACGCGCGCCATTGCGTGACGGGCCAACTACCGGTGTCTCGGGCAGATGCTCGCGCATGTAGTCCCAGATGCCGTTGACGAGCGGGTCTTCGTTTCCGGCCACGATGAGGTCGATGTTGTTGTCAGACGCGAATTTCTCTACGGCGGGGAAATCAAGCGGATTCAGTGCCACGTTCTCGCCGTAGGCCGCTGTGCCGCCGTTTCCGGGGGCGATGAAGAGTTTGTCGAGCAGAGGGCTCTGGGCCATTTTCCAGGCCAGGGCCGATTCGCGGCCGCCTGACCCCAGAAGAAGGATACGCATGGGTTGTCGGGTTTATGATTGGTTCGGTGAAATTACGGTAGATGGTGGATGTTGCGGGTTGCGATGCACACAGGGCGCGTCACTGTTTCTTCCAGCCGCGGCGCTCGCGCATGATGGGGCCTTCGGCGGGTGGCAGCGAGGGTTTCTTGCCCATGATTGATTTCAGGGCCTCCTCACTGCGGCGTCGGGCCAGCGGATTGTCGGCATTGGCGGCGAAAGGTTTGCGCGGGCTGTAACGCTCTTCGAGTTTGTTGCGCGGGTCGCCGGCGCGGTCGCCGCGGCGCTCTGAGCGTTTGGCGAAGGTTTTGCGCTCGCTGCGCTCGGCGCCACGGTCAAATCTGTCAGAGCGCTCAAATTTATCTTCGCGGCTGAATTTATCTTCGCGGCCATATCTTTCACCGTGCTCAAACTTATTGGAGCGGCCGAAAGGCTTTTCGCCGCGGGAGGGTTTTTCGGGGCGGTCGTAGGGTTTTTCGCCGCGGCGCTCGAAACGGCGGGTGATGTTCTTCTCGCGGCGGCGTTCCTCGCGGCGCTCGGCTTTCCTGTCGTCGATTTCGCGCAGGCGGTGCCCCTCGGCGCGGAAGTGCTTGTAGTCACCCTCGAAAATGATGTACTCGCGGAGCTCGCACTCGATTGAGCCGTTGAGGATATCGATTTTTGTCGACGGAGACAGCCCGATGGAGTGGATGTATTCGTTCTTGGCGGCGATGATCCAGGCATGGTATCCCTGGAAGATATTCTTGAGTTTCTGGCCGATGAGGCGGTAAAGCCCTTCCATGTCGTCAGACGAGATTCGCTTGCCGTAGGGCGGGTTGGTGACCATGATGCCGTCGGCCGGAGCGTCGTTCCAGGCTGAGAGCGGCTTGACCTCGAGGTCGATGTACTTCCCTACCCCGGCCGACTTGATGTTTCGGCGCGCGATCTCCACGGCCTGGGGCGAGATGTCGGCGCCCAGGATGCGGCATGTGACTTCGCGCTCGTTGGAGTCGTCGTTGTAGAGGCGGTCGAACAGCTCGGGGTCGAAGTCCTTCCAGTTCTCGAACGAGAAATGGCGGCGGTAGACGCCGGGATTGATGTTGGCGGCAATCATGGCGGCCTCGATCAGGAAGGTTCCCGAGCCGCACATGGGGTCGACCAGCGGACAGTCGCCGCGCCAGCCGCTCTTGAGTATGATTCCGGCGGCCAGCACCTCGTTTATGGGGGCGTCGGTCTGTGCCACGCGGTATCCGCGCTTGTGCAGCGACTCGCCCGACGAGTCGAGCGACAGTGTGACGCGGTCGCCGGCTATGTGCACGTTGATCATCACGTCGGCGTCCTGCAGGCGCACTCCGGGGCGCGTGTCGGCGCCGTAGCGGTCCTTGAACCAGTCTACGATGGCGTCCTTGACGCGGTATGTGACATATTGCGAGTGTGTGAACTCGTCGCTGTATGCGATCGTGTCGATCGAGAAAGTGCTTCCGGCGCTCATCACGGTGCCCCAGTCGAACTCTTTGGCGCGCTCGTAAAGCTCATCGGTCGACGATGCCGTGAAACGCCATATCGGCTTGAGTATGCGCAGTGCCGTGCGGCAGCAGAGGTTGGCGCGGTAAAGCATCTCAAGGTCACCCTCGAAGGATACCATGCGGCGCCCCGGCTCGACGTTGAGCGCGCCGAGTGCGCGGAGTTCTTCGGCCAGGACATCCTCGAGTCCCTGGAAGGTCTTGGCCACCATTTCAAAGTTTTCTTTCATCTGTTGACGTGATATTGTGCCGGCAAGCGGTTGATGCTGGTTTTACGGAATGTTGTCAGAGGCGGGTATAGGTGAATGTCTGGGTCTCCTCGCGCAGTGTGAGTGATGTGTCGGTGAGCTCCACGATCTCGTCGCGGCGTATGTCGCCCAGCACCGAGAGCAGTTCGTCGCGCAGCTCCCCTTCGAGCGCGGCGGGGTCAGAGCCGCCTATGCCGGCCAGGAGCTTGAAATTGTCGGTGAAGGTGACCTCGGCGCGCGAGCTGTCGAAGTCAAACTCGATCATGCGCTCTTTGGCCGACCAGGTGCCGGGGCATTTCAGGATACCCATCACCCCCATCCCTTCGAGTCCTACCTCATAGTGTATCTCGCAGGTCATCTCCTCGGAGTTGAAGGCGAACGCCTGGTCTACGACGGTGGTCATCCCCTCCTCGTCGGGGTACACTATCTGCGTGGCCCACATGCCGTTGAGTTTCTTTTCGGTATCGCTGGCGCCGCATGAGCCAAGTGCCGTCGCCGCAAGCAGTGCGATGACGGTCCACAGCAGGGTGTAGGTAATCTTTTTCATGTTCTGTGCAAAATTAGCAAAAATGGCGCTAACAGACTGTCTGCCGCGCCATTTTTTTAAGTTTTAAGCTGGGTTTTAAGTTGCGTGTCTGGTTTACCCGCCGAGATACCACTGGTAGTAGAAGAGGGCCACAAAGAGGGCTATGGTTCCACCCCAGATAATTGCTGTCACGCCATAGCATTTCTCGCGTAATCCAATCCTGGTAATCTGGTAGAGGTAGATGCCCGCGCACACGGCGCATGCCGCGAGGATCCAGAAACCAGCGGTTCTGGATACAAAGCTTTTTACAAGGAAAAAGAGGAGTACCGGGGTGAAAAGCACCCCCAGTTTCTTGGCTTTCGGGTCGGTAATCCTTGTCAGAATGGAATTCATGTGTCAGGCGAAAGGTTGAGTTTGAGTCATATCTACAGGCGGAAAATGTTTTTAACAGCCACCAATAATGTTGCGCTAAGGTACAGGTAAATTCTCAAATCTCAAAATCATCTGTCATAAAAATGTCATTCTGACAGCGCAAAAGTTAAATATTTGTCTTTAAAATGTCATGCAGTTTTATGGGCATGGCGGGGGCGGCACAATATTCCGGTCGCGGTCTATTTTTGGGGGAGGGGGATTGTGTACATGGGACAGCCCTCCGCAACGGGGGCTATTGACCCTTCGGGGTATGAGAAGACGAGGCTGGAGCCCATGAGGGCGACATGCTCCACGGGGAAGGTGGCTGCGGTGAGGGGATCGATGGCGCCGGGGGCGATGTAGTCGCTGACGCGACGCAACAGAGCCTCTGGGGTGAGGTGCGCGTCGTCGGCGATTTCGTCGACAAGCGCCTCGCGTACCTCGCGGCGACGGTCGGGGTCGGGCACGAGCCGGGCCAGGGTGAGCTCGCTGTTACAGTCACGGCTGAACGACACATAGTAGGCATCGACATCGCAGGCTCCGCCGCCGCACGATTCCACGTATGACGAGTAGGTGATTATCCCCTTCTCGGCGTCGGCCCAGGCGGGGCGCAGATCCATGTTCATGAAGAAACCTGATTCTTCGACAGCCCCCTTGAGCTGCGGCAGGATGGTGTCGACGAACACATCGCCGTAATAGTCCATCTGGCGCGTCACGTCGGCGGGTGTGCGGCGCCCCGGGCGGTAGCTGAGGTCGCCGCCCGATACCAGGCCGAAGTTCTCGGAGACGATGCGCCCCAGGCAGCCGTTCACGCACGAGCTGTCGCGCAGGGCGAACACACGCATCGAGATGTAGGCGTCCTGGTGCTCGGTGGGGTATATGCGTTCAATCTTCACAAACGGTATCTCGCGTCCGCCGAGCACGAAAACGGTGTCTTTAGTGAAACAGGAGTCTACGGTGAGGGCTTTCTCGGCAAGGGCGTCGGCGTCGCTTACCACCGGCATTTCGGATGCGGGGCGGCATCCCTGAGCCATGACAAGCGCGACAATGGCCGTGCAGATTGCAGAAAACAGGTTTTTCATGCGGTAAAAGGGCAAAAGACAGGGAAATGTGAGCCTGTCCCCCTGTCAGTAACAACGTTGCCGCCGTCGCCGATGTTTGCCGCCTGGTT
>CALJBF010000180.1 GCA_938027385.1 uncultured Porphyromonadaceae bacterium
GACGCCACTGCGCCTTAAGTTAATAGCATTGTGTAGCGACCCTACAATGAATACCTATACACTATGACACATACACTATGACACATCATCCTGCAATGAGACTGTGACAGTTATGTGTAAGATGGCTTTTCGCGGCCTGATACACCATCTGTATGCCGCAAAAAATGAGATTGTTTACTCTGCCGGAAGAATATTGTCAAGAGGAAGGGGATAGAGGACGGGAACGGTATATGCCACCCTCTTAGGCGTTCCAAGCTGTTTCCCCGGCTCAAATTTCCCCAGTTTTTTTATTGCTTCTATGGCGGCGTTCAGGTAGTCTTCAGGTACAGACCGGTTTCTGATCACCGTTATAGTGGCCGGATCTATCTGGCCCTCCTCTGAAATAATGAATCTGATGGCGGTGCGCCCTTTTACAGAATCCTGTGTTACAGGGGTGGTTTCTAAAATAGCGGTGTACAGGTCTCTCCACAAGCCTTCGTCACCACCATGTAAATACTGGGGTGGCAGATCGGGATTGAAGAATTCTTTCGCCCCTTCAATGTCGTCATGCGACGTCGAAGACAGTTCAGTCGTGTTGTCTTTGCTTTCGTTTCCGCGTATGAATATCGCGCCGGGTTCCTTGAAAGTGATGGAAACACAGTAATGTAAGTCGCTCTTTCGGGGAGTGAAGTATTTCACGCGGAATTTGGGCAACGAATTTACGAGTCTTAAAGCCTCTTTATTCGCCTCCTCGTTTTTGCTCGGGCGCATAATCTTCGTGTCGCTTATTGAGCCGTCGGGATGAACGGTAAAGCTGACCATGACTCTTTCACTCCCTTTGTAACCCTCGGGCACTCTGATGTTGGCGTCAATCCATTCCTTTAATTTCCCGTTGCCTCCGGGAAACTCACAGCGAGGGTCAAGATTTATAAACAGTTTCTTTATTTCCGCTTTTAATTCGGCGACGGTTTCAGGCGAAACTGTCAGGAATACCGCCCGGTTGCCATACTCGTCGTTTTTTACCTCCATCTTCTGAATGGAGTCGGTCGGCACCATATCAATGGCTCCCCCGGCAATCCATTCGTTATTGAAATAGTAGAATACGGTTTCGGTTTCCTGCTGGGTAAGAGGGAACTGTAGTTCTCTTACAACGGTGTCATTGACACAGCAATTCTGCGCGAACGCTATGCACGACTGAACAATAATCAATGAAACTAAAATCAACTTCTTCATAACCTATTCTTGTTTTCTAAAAAGCGGTGGCGAGGCCGAACCCTCCCGACGGCAAAGTTAGCGAAAATTCTGAACTGTTCGGGAACTTTTTGATTGATTTACATGGGTTTATTTTGTAATGACAGGATTAAATCATTATCTTTGCAAACCTTATCGCCCTTAGGTGGAAAATACTAAGGCTCGCCAACCCCTTAAGGTGGGCTTATTTTTTATAGTTGTCAGATTGCCATGTTGAACTGATTTTTAAAAGTAACGCGTTTCATATTATGTTTCGCATTGAGGTGCCGTGGTTTTTGGTTCAGGGTATGGTTGACGGTATGTTTTGCGTTGGTTTTCCTGGGTTTTTGGCGATAATGGTATGATTGTGGGGGGATTTCATTATATTTGCAGGATGAAAGTGTGCCGAGCGGAACATACAGGCAAAGTCAGGTGGAGGCGTGTGGCGCTCGTGGGTGTCAATGCGCTGGTGCTGGTGTTGCTGACGCTGGCGGGGAACTCGCTGCCGTATGACCTGGGGGGCGAGGGGGCGCTCATGAAACGCCTCGATGTGGCGCGCCAGGCCCTGGGTATGGCCGGTGCCGACATGGGGGCGGTGGCCGACAGGTTCCTTGCCGTCAACGTTGGGTATGACCGTGAGCTGGTGCCGGCTTACGACGAGTTCGGAATTCCGGCCGGCGAGCGTGCGGTGGTGAGCCGCGGGCGTCTGGCTCAGCTGCTCGACTCGCTCGACGGGGCGCCGTACAGCTGCATTCTGCTTGACGTGCAGTTCTTCAAGAGCGATGTCACCGAGGCCGATTCGACGCTTTTTGCAGCCATAAACCGTATGCCGCGTCTGGCGACGGCTTATAATCCTGATGACGACGCTGTCGACGCCATAGCCTCTGACCGTTTTGCCGCCGCAGAGTACGGCATCACCATCGACGAGAACAATTTCGTTAAATACACCTTTGACCGCGGCGACATGCCGGGCATGGCTCTTGCGGCCTACAATATTGCCGGGGGGCGCGATGTGCGGCTTTCAGGTTGGTGCCCGACCGATTCGGGGCGCCCTGCCAACGGTAGCCTCTGCCTGTCGCTGCCGTACCGTATGGAGTCGGGCTACGATGCCGAGGGTGAGAAACTCTATTACAATCTTGGCGCCGACCTGCTCGATGTCTACGACCGCGGTGAGCTTGCCGCGCTTGCCGCCGGCAAGACTGTGGTAATCGGCGACTATGTAGGTGGCGACGACCATGACACCTACGCCGGGTCGATGCAGGGCCCGGTAATAATCATGAACGCCGTGATGGCTCTTGAGCAGGGGCGACATCTGGTGAACCGGTGGTGGCTGGCGGTGATGTTCGCCGTCTATGCACTGGTGGTGCTGTTCATGATGTCTGATGCGGCGCGGATGCTCCCCTTCGGGCTTGCGCGGTCGCGTATATGGCGTTTTGCCGCCACTTTCGTGAGTTTCTCTACGGTCGTGGTGGTCATGAACGTGGCGGCTTGCGTCGCCACCGGCGTGATGTACGACCTGTATTTCCCCACGCTCTACCTTACGGTGCTCTACTTCGTGATCGAGCACAACATATCGGCCAGGGTGCGCCGCCGCATGGCTGACCTCGGCCTGCATGGAAAAATATTGAAAACAACAGATAAACCGAAATGAAAAACCTCTTACTGTCAGCGCTGTTATGTGTGGTCGCCGTGTTTGCCGCCGCGGCCGATGATTTCAAGATTCTCTATCTGACCACGCCCGACATAACCGTGGGCGGGAAGACACTCCGTGTGGGTGACACCTTCGCCGGCACGGCACCCATCAGCTGGACGGCTCCGCGCCAGGCCATGAAGGTGCTCAATACCGCCACCAGAAAACAGTCGCTTGTCGTGGCCGAGAAATACCGCGAATGCAAATCGCGCGACATGGCGTCGTATCTTGTGGCGTCGAAACAGCTGTCGACACGCCGGGGCGAGCTGATCAACACCCTTGAGTTAGGGGTGGCGCTGGGCGAGACGCATTATCTGCTCGACTCTATCCGCGTGGAGACGAAACTGCCGGTCGACGGCAACCGTTTCTTCTTCGCCACATACGATTACAACGGCGAGACCATAAACAAGAAACTCGCCGGCGCCGGCAACGCCCTGGTGTTCGACCGCTCGCTTTACACCATCGACGGGAAGGCCATAGAGCCGTTTGACGTCACCCTGAGCGTGTGGTATCTTGACCGCGCCGCCGGAACCAAGACGCTTGTCACCGACAAGATGGTGGTGCTGCCGCTGTGATGGGAGTTATGGGAGTTATGGGAGATTACTTGCCAAGAAAATTGCGGAGAGCCAGGCCCACGGAATTGCTGTCGTACGGATCGCGCCAGCACCGGTTCAGCAACTGTAGGGAGAGGCTGCCGTTGTAGTCGATGTACTCCGAATTGTCGTAGGGGCCGTAGGTGTAGACAGGGTCGTTCATCAGCTCGAAATATGCATTGCCTAACGTACGGGCCATGTCGCGGCACGTCTGCTGGTCGGCAGGATCGTCGGTCTCGATGACGCTTAATGCCAGCGCGAGGTTGTGCATCAGCGGGGGTGTCATGCCGTTGTCGGTGTAGTTCTGCAAGACGAACAGCGCTGCCGCGGGATCCTGCTCGGTCTTTAGCAGGTCGACAAGCATATAGTTCACGCAGCAGGGGTCGCCGAGTGCCCCTCCCTTGTAGAAACACCAGCGCGCGTGCTTTCCCTGGCCGAGGGCAAGCATTGTCACTCCGATGCGGCGGTAGTCGCGCGCGGTGGCCGTGGCGGTGTCAAGTTCTTCCCAGATGCGGTGCATCCCGTCGAGTTTTATCTGCCAGTCGAGGTCGTCGAGATTCTTTAGCATCTGTTTTCGGGCCGCGCGGTCTTTGGTGGCGGCAAACTCACGTGCCTTCGCTGTCATTTCGCGGCGCAGGGAGTCGGCTTTTGTCAGTGCGGCGGTCTTTGTCGGCCCCGCGGCTGTGGCCGCGAGCGCCGACGCCATGAACAGTATGAGTGCGGTAATCAGGTGTTTCATTTTATATTCAGGTCGTTGTGATAGTTATGCGCGCGCAGGGTGGGCGACTGGCGTCCCCCCGAGAGTTCCGTAACCTGCCGCGATGTGTAGTCAATCCACTCTTTCAGTGTCACGGTGCCGTTGTGGTCGGCATCGGCGCTGTCGTTTTCCAGACCTTTCTTGAGGCAGTAGGTGAAGAGGCCGTTTTTCCACTCTGCACCCTCTACAGCCAGTTCCGCGCCTCCGGCACTTGACAGCACCGTGGCACCGACGCCCCAGCGCAGGTCAAGGAACATGTTGCCTAACAGGGCGTTCACGCGCTCCACATCCTCTTTGGCGGCTACACCGGACCCGGCGGCACGGAACACCAGCTCCTCACCTTCAGGCATGGCCACGGTGTTGACGGCCAGGTAGTCTTCCTTGTCAAGCTCGCCCGAGTGGCATGCGTCGATGAAACAGTAGCGGTTCACCGGTGCGGTGCCGTCGAGAACGCCGACGAAATCATCGTAGGGGATGCCCCCCTGCGCCGGATTGGCGAAGTCCATGCCGTGCGTGGCCAGGTAATAGTCGAGGTTGGCGTCAAGCACACCGTGCCCGGCATAGAAGATGATGACCACATCGTCGCGCCGCGCTCCGGACAGGAACCGGCGCATGCTGTCGAGACTCGCGGCCGAGAAACCGCTGTCGGTCAGCACCAGCGGATGCACGGCACCGAAACGGCGTGCCGGGGCGCCCTGCATCATAGCCGCGAAGTCGGCGGCGTCTTTTGCTGCATAGTCGAGATTGTAGCGCGCGTCGGCATAACCGCCCACGCCCACGGCCACCACATACAGGTCGGGCTGCCGGGGAGCGCGCGGCGTGCAGGTGACGTTTATGGTCTCGCGCAGCGAGCCTGCACCGCGGCTGTTGGTGCATGTCACCACTATACTGTTGTTTCCCGAGGCCAGCTCAAGGGGGAGCGTCATGCTGTGCCTGCGGCCGCTGACGCGCCTCAGCGCCGGGTCAAGCACCGGCACGCCGTTGAGCGTGACCGATATTTCGCCAAGGTCATATTTCGCGTCGCTGAACATGGCCTCGATTGTGACGATACTGTCGGCGGTGACCGCCGGGATGCAGTCGCGGTTGGTCACCGTGGCCTCGGGCACATGATAGTCGGTCGAAAGGCTCTCTTCCTTGATTCCGGCGCGGCGCAGACGTTTCTGCCAGGCGCGGTGCAGAAGGTCAATCTCGGCCGGGTCGCCGCCGAGACGGCTCAGCACTATGTCGGGACGGTTGTTGCGCAGGTCGAACTGCTCGAAAGCGTAGGGGCGCCCGTCTTTCACGAAGTTTATGAACTCGCGGGCGTTGGGTGTGGCCTTGTAATAATGGTCAGGGGTGAGGAGCACATATCCCGGGTCGTCGAGCCCCAGAACCTGATAGAGATACACCACCGGCTTGAGCGTGGCGGTATCCCAGATGGTTATCTGCCCGGCACGGTCGGCGGTGAACATGCGCGTGGAGTCATTCGAGAGGGTTATGCTGTTGATCGAGGCGTGGTGAACGCGGTTCTGCATGAAACTGCGCGTGGCACCTTTCTTCCAGAAACTGAGGGAGCCCAGGGTGGTGCCCCCGACAATGGTGCCGTCGGGCAGCACTTCGCACCGGGTTATCTTCTCGCCGTCGAGCCAGTCGGTCTCGAGCGCCGGGCCGTAGCGCAGGGTGTCGCCCGTGAGGTCGAGTCGCGCTATGCCCCGGTTGCCGTAGGTTACGGCGGCGTAATCGGCACGGGGCGAGAGCTTGATATCCTGCACCCAGCCATAGGCTTTGTCGGCTACGCGCAGGGGTGTGTCTGAACCGAACGCCCCCTCGATTACCGATGCCATCCCTTTGCGGCCGTCACTGCTCCCGGCCAGGAACCGCCCCGCGCCGTAGGGGCGTGACACGGTGTTGAACTCGTCGCGTCCCGAGGCGAGGCGGAACGCATCAAGCTCGCGGAACCGAGCGCCCCCCACCGAGCGGCAAATGCCATGTTTTGTGGCGGCGATGATGGTATCGCCTCTTACCGACAGCGAGGGCGACGGCCCCGCGCCCACAGGAATCCTGTTGACAAGTTCGGCATGTATCCCCCCGCCGGGGCGCCACACCGTCACTGTGTCGCGCACGCCGCCGAGGATGATATCGTCTGATCCGGGCATGAAATACGCCTCGCAGAATGTGGCCGTCGACGGCCTCTGCCCCCGTGCGTAGGGGATACGCCGCAGTTCGGCAAACGAGCCTTTGCCTTCCGGACGCAGATAGCGGTAATACGGAACATTGCAGGCCAGAGCGGCGTGCCTCAGGTCCCAGACCTGGGGGAACAGGCCCGAGGTGAGCAGCAGGCTGTCGTTGTGGTTGGTGCGCGCCGAGCCGATGTCGGCGTTCAGGCCGCCGATGTAGCCGGCTACCTTCGCGTTCATGGTCATCGGTACGAGCACAAGCATGTCGTCGTTGTATGTACATACCGTCAGGTCCGGTTTGGCACTGACTGAAGGCACGCGCCTCGCGCTCACGTAACCGACGGTCGAGCCGTCGGTCCAGTCGATGATGGCATAGTCGGCGTCTGACATGGATGACGACATCCCCACATCCTTGAGTTTCACATAAATCAGGTGCGGGTCGGTAGGATGGGCCTCTATGCGCGAGGTCTTTACCGGCAGTGTCGTTATAAGCATGCGGTTGCGCAGATCCCAGACGCATATTTCGGCATCGCCCCTGGTGAAGATGTAGCTTTCGTCATAGCTGATGGCGTAGCCGTCGACGGGGTGCCCCCTGTGCAGCATGGTGCTGATCTCTGCGCGGGCCCCCGCCAGGCACACGGCCCCCAGCAGGATGCACATGATGTGGCGCATGTGGCTGATGTATCTTATGTGACGGATGTGTCTTATGTGACGTATGTAGTTCTTCATGATAACGCTGGTTGTGAGAGCGCAAAGTTACGGAAAATATATTGCAAATCAAGTTATTGTTGATTTTATGACAGCTATGGCCGATAAATCGCCCCTCTGGGAGAAAGTGCCGCCCCATATATCTCTAATGGGGTGGGAATGTGGGAAATTTGACCGGAATTGTGTAAATGTTGTGGCAATATGACAGTGAAATGAAATAAAATGGCTATATTTGCAGAAAATTGACAAAACAGCTATTTTACGGGATACAATAATAAAGGAATAATGGAAAAGCAACCGTCCATAGATAATCTCGACAGGAAAATCCTGTCGATCGTGATGCATAACGCGCGCATCCCCTCGAAGGATGTGGCCCAGGTATGCGGCGTGTCACGCGCCGCCGTGCACCAGCGCATCCAGCGCATGATTGAAGACGGCATCATCACCGGGTCGGGCTACACC
>CALJBF010000181.1 GCA_938027385.1 uncultured Porphyromonadaceae bacterium
TTATTTTACGAAATAATTCCGACAGAACTCTTGCTGAGGTCAGAGTAAACGGTTATGAAGAAATCGGCGTCCTGCGGACGCCACTGCGCCTTAAGTTAATAGCATTGTGTAGCGACCCTACAATGAATACCTTCATATTACTACACACCCTCTTTTTCATTTATTTTAAGAGTTCCGGCCAAATAATTGGGGGCGGCGCGCGGGTCATTTCGGTAAAAATCACTAACTTTGTGGCTTGAAATGCCCCGGTACCGGCGGTCACAGGCCGCGGGCACCGGTGTTTCGGCCACTAAAAAGCCCCGTCATGAGCAAATTCATCTCACTGATTTCCACCATACTGGTCGGCCTGATGACCCTCGCATTCACATCGTGCGGCGAGTATCAGAAAGCGCTCAAAAGCCCCGACGCGAACTACAAATACGAGTTCGCCAAGAAAGCTTTCGAGCAGAAACGCTATGTGCAGGCCTACACCCTGCTCAAGGATGTCATAACCGTCCTCAAAGGCTCAGACCAGGCCGAGGAGTCGCTCTACCTGCTCGGACTCAGCCATTACGAGAACAAAGAGTACCCCGATGCCGCCACTTACTTCAAGGCATACTACCAGCGCTATCCCAAAGGCAAATTCGCAGAGATGGCACGCTATTACGCCGGTTACGCATACTATCTCGACTCACCCGAGGCTCAGCTCGACCAGTCGGAGACCATAAAGGCAATCGAGGAACTGCAGGGATTCCTTGAATACTTCCCGCGCTCAGACAAAGTCACCCTGGCCCAGAACGCCATCTTCGAGCTGCAGGACAAGCTCACCCTCAAGGAACTGCAGAACGCGCAGCTTTACTACAACCTCGGCACCTACATGGGCAACAACTACGAGAGCGCCATCATCACCGCCAAGAACGCCATCAAAGAGTACCCCTACTCGAAATACAAGGAAGAACTTGAGATGCTCGTGCTGAAATCGCGCTACCAGGAGGCCAACCTCTCGGTAGAGGAGAAGAAAGCCGACCGTTTCCGCGACGTCATCGACGAATACTACTCGTTCGTCAACAACTACCCCGACTCGCCGCGCCGCGCCGAAGCCGACAACATCCTCAAGATCGCCCGCAAATACATCAAGGACTGATCCCCCTCCCCCTCTCTCCCATAATTCCCATCTCTCCCATAACTCCCACCGCCAAACACTATACCCGATAAAAAATCTATGGATTACAAAAAGACAAATGCCCCGCTCAATACCGTCACCCGCGACATGATGGATCTTTGCAAGGACACAGGCAACGTCTATGAGACAGTGTCGATCATCGCCAAACGCTCAAACCAGATCGCAGGCGAGATGAAACACGACCTCGACAAGAAACTCCAGGAATTCGCCTCGCTCAACGACAACCTCGAAGAGGTTACCGAGAACCGCGAGCAGATCGAGATCTCGCGCTACTACGAGAAACTCCCCAAACCCACGCTTATCGCCACTCAGGAGTATATCGAGGGTAAAATCCACTTCCGCAACCCGGCCAAAGACAAGCTGGGTCTCGACGACTGATTCCGCACCGCTCACGGGCGCGTGCCGCCAACCCCATTATGCGGGCGACCCGGCGAAACGCCCGGCATGCCTTTTCAGCATTTTTTCCCTGAAAATCTGAAAATCAGGGAGCCGAAACTTTGCGGCATCAAAAAAAAATCGTAACTTTGCGCCGCTGAAACCACCGGACGCCACGGCGGTCGGCCCAACGGCCTCTGTTTTTGAGAGGACGCGCGGGCAGAAGACCACAGATGCCGTTGCCGTCAAGGCAGAAGCGCCAAAACTATATTCACAT
>CALJBF010000182.1 GCA_938027385.1 uncultured Porphyromonadaceae bacterium
GTTCTTCGTCCATGTAGTATTCGAGTTCATGCGGGCCTATAATTGTTGGAAATTTTAGACTTGCGCTATCCTCGGGATAAAGTTTCTTAATATCAGTTCGAGTACGACGCACGACAAGTTCATTAAGAACACGTTCTCGAATTTCCTTTGACACTTCTGCAATGATGGCTGCCGCTTCAGCACGTTGCTTTGGCGTATCTGCCGGCATCTTGCGAGCGTCATTAAACCGGCCTTTCATTGCATTGAAGAATGAATCAAGTTTCCCCCCGGGCACATTAGGAAGATTGCAGTTATTGGCATCACGCAAGAAGAGAGATATTTGATTGTATAGGTCTTCCGGTGTATTATTCTGTGGAGTCGCAGACAGCAAACAAAGATATGGTGTTGGATTGGATATGCCAATAAGTTCATCCAGCGCTTCGTATTTTTGAGTGCCACGATTACGGAAATTATGACTCTCATCAATCATAATTAACCCGTACTGCACTTTGTCGAGTTCACCGTCAAAATCCTCCCCTCCATCAAAATCATCTTCTCCTCCGGTAAGATTTCCAATAGATCCGGTAGTAATGAAGTCTATGCATGGTTCAATCTTAGTGGCGCGTTCGCGGTCAAAGTCGCGTATAGTATCTTCCCAGCCCCTACGAATTGATGGTGGAACCACAACAAGCACCTTGCGAGGGCGATTAAGTGCCTCGGCTTGATCAAGGAACATACGAATTAGCAAAAGCCCGACAACAGTTTTGCCAAGTCCCACGACATCACCAAGCAAGAAACCTCCATAGCGTTTCATTATAGAGAATCCTTGTTTTACTGCGTCAAGCTGATAGTCCAGTGGCTTGTAGGATATAGGAAGATAAGTTTTGAGAATGTTGGTGGTTTCTGCATCAATAATATCCCCAAACTGGGTTTGAAGATATTTGATATAGACATCGTAAGGAGTGAGAGGATTTTCAGTTTCATTGTCTTTCTCAATTCCTACACCAATGGGGGAAGGCTTAAGAATAGTCTTAATAAACTTACCCGACCATAGTTCGCTATTTTGCCATAGCTCTTCAAACCATGCCTTATGTGATTTGGATGTCGAATATCCGGTAAACGGTGCAGCTACGCTGTTTCCATTTTCTTCGAGGTAATTTAGTTCGGCATTGCCCTGTAATCCCTTTAATGTAAAATTCGAGCTGCCTACAATTCCGGTGGCAAGCGTGTGATTATTGCCGAGGAAAATGTAGCACTTGGCATGGAGGAATTCTTTATGTTCTCCTTGGCCATACACCCGAATTTCAAATTTCCCATTTGGATTCTCTTCGGTCAGAGCGTTATCGATAATAAGTTTACCGATGGGCTTATATTCATCTGTAAGAGAATCCACATCTCTCTGAATAAAGAAATCAGGGAATTGACGCACCTCTTGAGACGCCTGATAATATTGAAGTTGCGGCTCTTGACCTATAAGTAAGTCAAGTTTGCCTCCTCGTGCAAAAAAGTCTTTAAGTTCTTCATAGACTAAAGCCGTGCCGGGCAAGTCCCAATAACCCGTTGCAATCATAATATGGTTACAATCAGGTAGTGAGACCAACTCTTTAATATATTTGACGAGCTTAAACTGCTCTGAGTTATCAATTAGGGCATTTGCCATATCTATGAAAAAAAGCTCCAGGCGGCAGTTATCTGAGGGCTGGCCGAGCCTGCAACGACTGCTTGGGAGTTTCAGAATTTAATTTTTTGCGTAGCAAAGCGCTATGTGAGGAGGTTTTACGGCGGCATGGCTGTCTGTGGTTTAAACCGTTTCGGCCTTATTCAGATTTTATGGTTGCTATTAATGCAAAAGTAGGGAAATTTATTGAGATGGCAATCGGTTATGCTGTAAAACATAACCGATTGCCATCTCAATAAAGATAAAGAGCCATTGACAAAGAGCCGCTGCGGGCAGCGAGATAGGGCACGAATGAGGGGGGAGAAGTTACGAATGGTGTTCCCGAAGGCCTATGGGCGTTCTTCGGGGAGGATGCGGAGGTGGCCGCCGGCGTCGATGCGGTAGCGGGCCGAGGTGCCGGTCGAGAGGTTGGTGACGCGCCAGACGTAGTCTTCGATGGGGTTGTGGGTGGCGCGGCTACTTTCGTAGGCGGCCTCTACGGCCTCGGTGACGTTGTGGAATCCGGAGCGCATGATGGCGCCGACTTTGTACTGGCCTTCGTATATTTCGACGCGCACGTCGTCAATGGGGTTTATTCTGTTGGTTTCCATATTCAGCTGTTTTGATTTATTCCGGTTGTTTTGATATAACAATCGGAACAGCTCAAATGTCGGCGCGGCGCAGCGGAATATCATGCCACACAATCTGCATTCAGCCTCCGGGCGTGCGATTCAGGCGCCCGGTTCCACGGCAACGGGTAGAACTGCTACTGCCCCTTATTAACCGAGCCTCCCCCCCAATTCAACAACAATCCTAAGTCCTGCGGCCCCCTACCGCAGCATCGCCACGCTCAGTACAGGTGATATGGGGTCAGGCGATGGCCGTGGTCGCTGAGGATGGCGGCGTTCCCGGCATGGCCGCGTTCGAGGGCCATGATTAGGACACCGTCGAAATGGAACAGCTTACCGGCGAGCTGACGGAAATTCCGCTCCACAAACGCTTTCACCCCCTCGGGCGCATAATCCACCCGGTAAAAGCTGTAATAGCGTTCAAGCAGTCGCAACAGGCCGTCGCGGAATGTCTTGCGCGCCAGGCGGCGGAACGCGCTCTGCTCGGCCACGTTGCCTTTGCCGTAAAGCGCTGTCAGATACAGGAAATTGATGTCGTAGTGCGAGAGTATCAGCGTGTCGCGGTCGAAAAGCCGGTTCTCGAAATGGAATATGCGGTGTTCGAGGCGCGGCTCGCCGTGCAGGTCGACGTCATGCGGCCTCAGCGCGGGTGTGGCGTAGGAATAGGGTGCGCCCGCGCCGTCACCGGCTATCTTCGCCGAGATGAAGAAGTTCGGACTGACGGTGTATCCCTCGGTCACGGTGTCGCGGTACGGCAGATACCCCATCGCGCGTTTCTCGTCATCGGTGCCGTCGCCGAACCCGATTTCAAGCGTGCGCTGTATCACGTTGCGGGCGTAAGTATACTGTTTGTATACCGATTTACGGTCAATCCGCGCCCCGAGCCGGTAATATTTGCTGTCGGCGATATGATACACCAGGGCGTCGGCACCCACAAGCGCCGGCCAGCGGTATATGTGGTCGATGCGCTTGCCGTCGGCCTGCTCGCGGAATCCGGGTGGCACGCTCTCGCCGAGCAGACTGTCGACCATCGACTCGAACACGATGTCGAAGTCACGGGCCACAAGCCACTCGCCCGCCAGGCGCGACGAATTCAGGCGCTCGGCACGGCTGAAGAACGCATGGCAGAGGTTCCACAGCTCAAGCGCCTTGTCGCTGAAATACTTGTATTTTATCTGACGCAGACGTTTTGCACCGTAACCGGCAAGATAATGGCGGAACGCGGCCGCGCCTATCGGCTCGTAATGCCACTCGGTCTCGACCCTGAAACCATACTGGCGCCTCACATGGTCAAGAATCGAGTGGTAGATCACAAACAGCTCCTCGTCGAAATCAATCTGTTTCCGGCGGTTCACCGGTTCGGGGTACACTGGCGTGCGTCCCCTCATCACCGGCGTGCGCCGGGCCACCGTGCGGCGCCAGTCAACACGGTCATGCCCGCGGTGCAGGTTCCTGATCTCGAACAGCATGAAGTCGCGGTTCACACGGGCGAAACGTATCAGCGACAGGATGATGTCGACCAGCGTGGCGTCTTTCGTGCGCGCCGTGCAGCCGGCGTCCACGCACTCGTGGCGACTCACAACAGTGGTGTCGTTGTTGCGGCTGAACACGCTCACGGCCCGGTAGATCCACACCGCCAGCTCATTCAGAAACCTGCGGTCGGCGCCATCCATGCCGGCGCAGTCCCTGTCAAGGAGCGCGTACGGGTGATAGCGCCCGAGCACCAGGCCGCGTCCCGCGTCATCGGTCGCCCCCTCCGTCTCGGGTGTCAGCACCACCTTCGGGAGGAAAAACACGCAGTCGTTTATCGCCGGATTAAAGCAGTAACCCACGTACG
The DNA here is from genome assembly GCA_938027385.1 of uncultured Porphyromonadaceae bacterium. Lineage (GTDB taxonomy): Bacteria > Bacteroidota > Bacteroidia > Bacteroidales > Muribaculaceae > UBA7173. Next base: position 4,103 of record CALJBF010000182.1, read on the forward strand.
ACACCCGGATCTCACCCTCTTTGCCGGGGAAATCCGGCATACCGGCAGGCACGACTTCACGGAGGCGCCGGCCGTCATACGGATAGCCTTCAATCACTATTCTCATCAGCCGCGGCAGTGTCAGCGGGTTCAACTGGGTCGGAATCGGGTGCTACAGGCACTGCGGGTGCGTCAGCCGGCACCCCGGCCACACCCAGATTGCGCATGAACGCATCGAGCAGGGCGTTGTCCACATGGCCGAATTTCGGCGTGAAATCCCTGAACGAGTGGCGCGTTTTCTCGCCGCTGTCGGGGTCACCGTCTGCGGCGAACCAGAACACCGACGACGCATCATCGCCGAAATCCTTATATATGTCGTTCCAGAGATAGAACACCACTTTCGACACGAAATCGGCGGCGCCGATAGTGTCCCCCTCCTTCGGTTTCACAAACCAGAAACCGAGCTGCTTGTCTTCCGACTCGGTGGTGTCGAAGATGCGGCGGTTCACGCAGTCGAGGAACTCGCCCCAGTCGTAGCGGAATCCGTCGGTGACCACCCAACGTTTCACCGGGCGCCCCTGCTCATTGACCGGCGCGGTGTCAACCGGCATATAGACCCACTCCCAGCGGCGCTTGAAGGCCGAGTCAATCGGGAACAGCGACTGGTCTGACGTGTTCATCGTGGCCAGGATATGCAGGTTCGGCGGCAACAGCATCACATCGCCTGTTCCCAAGCCGGGACGTATGGCCTCAAGACTATCCCTGACAGCGCTCAGTTCATCGGCAAGGTAAGCCGTCAGATCCCTGTCGGGGCGCACGCCATATTCCGAGAACCCGCGGTCGTCACGGTCGAGCAACTGGAATATGTCACCGAAAATCTGCGCGCAGTTGCCGCGGTTTATCTCCTCGATTACAAGATAACAGTCGCGGCGCGGAACATCGGTGGCATACCGTTTCCACGCCTCGACATAAGCCTCGGCAAACGCCTGCCCCTGAAAGCGGTACACAATGTCGCGCCCCTCGGTCACAGGTTTGTAGCACCCCACGAAGGCGGCATAGTCGGTCTCGGGGTGGAAGGTTATGCGCACCGTGTCGGTCTCGTCGCCGTAAACCGACCTCAGTATGCGCGACTTCCCCACCCCGGGCGCGCCGAAGTATATTCTCTGCAGGGTCTCGCCGGCGCCCCGGGTCTCCGCGGCATCAGCGGCACCTTTGGCGTCCACATTCTCGCCACCCAGCTCGAACCGGGCCACGCGGCGGCGCACCTCGTCCACATTCTCCTGGGGGATGCGGCACACGGCGCCGTCGTGCCTGAAGAGCGAATAATTGTCGAGTATCTGCGCGAAACGGATGTCGGCGGTAATGTCACGGGCGGCATCGAGATACTCTGCGCGGAACACCAGGTCCTGCCGGCATCTCAGCACCGTCTCTGCCACCTCGAAATACTCCTTCCACGACGCCGAGGTGCCGAGAATCCGGTTTATCTCCTCGGCACTCAGTGCGAAATCGCCGGTGGCGTCGCCCACCACAAGCATCACTTTCAGTATGAACATGAACGGATTGATGTGGATTCCGGCCACATCTATGCGCATCCGTTCCAGCTGCCGGTCGATTATATCCTGATACAGAGCCGTCTTGCTGAAATCTGCATCGCACCGTTCCTTTATCTCGTAATATACCGGCGTGAGCGACGACGTGCGGTAAGCACCGCCGGTCGACAGTCCGTAATACACCAGATTGTACGTCGACCGGTAGTTGCGCCGCTCGCCGATATTAGACGCGAACGGCTCCTGCCACTTTACGGTGTCAAAGAAATTGCCGTAGTTCGTGGCCGGGTCATCATTCCACAGCTCAAGAATCCGGGCTATATAGCACAGTTCGGCAAACTTGTATGTGTGTTTCTGCGTGTACCACGTCTGGGTGGGCCGGTCGGTGAGTGTCTTCACACGGTCGAGCCGTTCGTCACTTGCTCTTTTCATTTTTCATCAGGTATTTGATCATCAATGCCAGGAACTCGGCCAGGCGCGGGGGCACGGCGTTTCCTATCTGCGTGCACACCGAGCTTTTCGAGCCGTGGAACACATAATCGTCCGGGAAACTCTGTATTCTGGCGGCCTCGCGCGGCGTGAGCGTGCGGTCAAGCACGGGGTGTATGTATCGTCCGGCCGACGGGGTATCGAACCGGGTGGTTATGGTCGTGGCAGGTCTGTGCCAGTCAAGACGCCCGTAGGCGCCGCTGTGTACCGACTTTATCTCTTCGTCAAGCGCTGTCCAGTTCTCGTTGGGCCTGACGCGCGCCATGCGCTCAAGCGCCTTGGCGCTGTGGCGGGTGGCCACATGGTTGGGCACTGCGTTGGGCTCGTAGGGCGAGATCTCCTGCAGGTCGGCGATGGCGTCGTGCACGGTGCGCGGCATGGTGAACGCACTGCGCCGTTCGGCGGGCAGCGCGTCAAGCACCTGCCGGCGCACCTCATCGAAATCAAACGGCTCGCGCGAACCGATTATCAGCACGCGCCGGCGGTTCTGGGGCACGCCGAAATCGGCGGCGTTAAGCGTGTTTATGCTCAGGCTGTACGCCCCGCGGGTGAAGTTGGCGGTCTCAGAGAAGATCGCCTCTATCTGCCTGATTATGTCCCCTTTGTGACTCGACAGAATCCCCGTCACGTTCTCGAACACGAAATACGCCGGCTCAAACCGCCTTATCATTTCGAAGTAGTAGCGGAACAGATAGTTGCGCTCGTCGTCGCAAAACTCCTTGGCGCGCCGTATGCGGCCGCCGGCCATCGAGAACCCCTGACAGGGGGGACCGCCGATGATGACGTCGACCTCCTTAAGCCGTTTCCTGATTTCGGGCAGACGGGCACCCGCGCCGTCGGCAAGCACCTTGTCGAAATGGTCGACAAGATACCTGATGTCGGTGTTCAGCATCAGCGTGCCGGGGTGATTGCGGCTGTATGACCCGGCTATGGCAGGGTCAATCTCGTTGGCCATGACAATGTCGAAACCGGCGCGTCTGAAACCGAGCGACAGTCCTCCGGCTCCCGAGAAAAGGTCTATGACACGGGGGTTACGCTCCATCGCCGGTACGGTATTTGAGGATGAACGACTTGATGTAATCCCTCTCATCCGGCGTCAGCCCGTAGCAGGGAGCCACGGCATCGTCGATGAGGTCTATCACATCCTTGCAATACTTGTGCTTGTATTCATACTCGGTCTGTTTCGTGCCCACATACTCTTTGGTTTCCTCAAGCCGCGCCTCAAGCCGCGCATACAGTTGCCCGAACAGTGCCGGGTCGCCGGTATCGGCCGGAATCCGGAAAAGACTCAGCTCTTTCGACGTTATGTGCCAGCAGTCAGACACCGCTATCCAGAAAAAGAAGAACAGCGACGAGTTCAGCAGACAACGCACGAAATCGGTCATTTCAGGGGCGCACGTCATACGCTTGTATTCCTTCGAACCGGGATTGTGCGAGAACGCCTTTATCCAGAAACAGTTGCGCATGTTCAGCCACACCGCGCCGCCGTCGGCACCGCCATACGACAGCGCGTCCAGCAGACTGGCGCTTTCACCTGAGACCACACATTTCCGGTAGACCGACGCCTCCGTGTCATTGCCGAGCTTGGGGATGCAGAGAGCGCCCTGGGGTGTCACCCCGGCCAGCGTCGTGCGCCTGAAAAGCTCGGGACGTTCATCGCGATACCAGTAATTGTACGACGAGCTGAAACACCCCGGGCACGCCGTGGCTTTGGCGCCTATGAGTATGGTAAGTTTCTGGTGCACACCGCTGAAAAGGCAGTCGGGCCTGTCGGCGTAGTTCAGCAGACAGATGTTGGCGAACGCCTCTGAGACAATGGCGCGTATGGGTGCCATGCGCCGCGTGGCCACATACGATACCGGCACGATGAATCCGATCACCCCGTCGGTGGCAGTCATCCGCGTCACGTTGGCCAGTACGTTGGCATACGTGTTGCCGAACTGCTCGCGGGGCTTGAAATCGAGCGAACGGTATTCTACATAGGGGGGATTTCCCACTGTTATGTCGTAGGTGCCGAACCTGTCGAAATCAGCATTGACAAAATCGGCGACCATGAAATTTCTGTTGATGATGCGGGCCAGTTCCGGCAGATACCCCGTGTCGGTCAGGTGGGGGCACAAGGTAAAAAACAGCCTTGTGCGGGCTATGGCCACCGACTCGGGCGATATGTCGTTGCCGTAGAGCGACCGCGCCACGGCCAGCACGGCGCCGTCATCTCCGGCAGGCACCAGACCGAGTTTCAGTTCGGCAGCCGTGACCGGGAACTCTCCGGCACCGCATGTGGGGTCGAAAACCGACGCCGACACCAGCCTGCGCCGCGCCCCGGCCGGCAGCTCCGCCAGGCGCCGTGCCGCCTCGTCGGGCGACGCAACACCACCGAAATTTCTATCGGCATACTTCAGAAAGGCATTCGCGGTTATGAAACCGGCCACATCGGGCATTGTATAGAACACCCCATCTTTCTTACGCCGGTGCCCCTTCTCGTTAAGCGACGCCAACGTCTGATGGATGTCGCCCCCCGCATTTCCGACACCCGTCTCTGCGTTGCCGTACCCCACCCCGGAACCCAACAGCACGCCGACAGCCTTCCGCGCCATACGGCTGCCGGGTGTACCGTCGCCGAAAAGCGCAGAAATCTGCTGTGACACAGCCTGTTCAAGAACCTTTTTATTATCCTGTTCCACGGGTATGAGCGTAACCTCTTACGAGCTGACAAGATACAAAGTTACTAAATATTTCCGGTCCGGCAAGAATGCATTTGCGTGTTATCCCGTGGAGAAGAGCTGCCGACAAGCTTTTGCCGTCACGGACGGTGGTGCTGAAGGTAGTCGGAGGGGGTGGTGCCGTATTCTTCGCGGAAACACTGGCGGAAGTTGGCCGGACTGCCCATCCCGACCATCAGGGCTATCTCCGAGACCGTATACCGCCCCGTGAGCAGGAGTTCGGCCGCACGGTTGGCGCGGTATTTGCGTATCAGACGCGAGACCGACATGCCGGTGATAGCCTTTACTTTGCGATAGAGCGTGGAGTGCGACATGCACATTCGGTCGGCGATGAACCCTACGTCGAGTTTCTCACCGGCGATGTCGGCAAGTATGATGTCGCCAACCTTACGGAGAAATTCACTGTCGGCTGTTGTCATTTTCGATATTATGGCGTTGGCATCGGTTTCTGCCGCAGGCGCGACGGCGCCCGCCGGTGCCGCATCGGCTGTTTCGGCGACCGGCGGCTCGGTCACGGATGAGACGGGTGCGGCAAGCTGCGCGTCGAGCGCGGCAGCGGCCATCCGGCGGCGCGTGTCAAGGATATTGCGGATGCGGGCACGCAATATCTTTGACGAGAATGGTTTGGTAATGAACGAGTCGGCACCGCACTCGTATGCCTCAAGCCGGGCCTCGTCGGCAATCTTGGCCGTGACCACCACAACGGGGATGTGCGATATCTCGTTGTCGGCACGCAGGGCGGCTATCATCTCGGTGCCGCTCATGCCGGGCATCATCACGTCGGTCACGATAATGTCGGGGGCGAGCGAGCGGGCCTTGGCGAGTCCCATAGCCCCGTCGGTGGCGGTGTCCACGCGGTAACTGTCGCCCAGGGTGGCCTGCATGTAGGTGAGGATGTCGGCGTTGTCGTCGACCACGAGCACATGCGGCTTGTCGGCGGGGCGGTCAGCCTCGGTCGCGGGAGCCTGTACCGGCTCTGCCTGGGCGCGGTCAGTACCGGGTTCTTTCCGGGCGGCCTCGGGATAAGTGTTTTCGGTGTGGATGCGGAAACGGAACACCGAACCCCTGCCGGGATGGCTCTCGACGAAGATCTCACCCTGGTGCAGAGTCACAAGATTGTATACCAGCGCCAGCCCTATGCCTGTGCCAAGCCGGTTTGCGGTGTTGCTGTCGCGGTAATAACGGTCGAAGATATGCGAGAGCGTCTCGGCGTCCATGCCCAGCCCCGTGTCGGCAACACTGATTTCGGTGAACGGCACTCCCGACTCGGATGTGTGCCTCAGCATAAGCGTCACCGTTCCCGCAGGGGTGTATTTGCATGCGTTCGACATCAGGTTGTCCACAATCATGGCCACGATCTCGGGGTCGTGCCACAGCGTATAGTCGCCCGGTTCGATTTCGGTGTGTATGTCAAGCGCGGCCACCGTGTTGAGGCTGCGGTAGCGTGCCCCAGCCTCTCTTACCACAGTCGCCAGGTCGGCGTACGTCACTTTCAGTCTGCGGTTCTGGGTCTCGGTCTTGCGGAATTCGAGAATGGTGTTGATCAGCTCAAGCAGACGTGCCGCCGACTTGTGCACCATCCCCAGCATGCCGGCCTGCGAGCGGGGCATCGCGGGGTCGTTTTTCATATCCTCGAGCGGGCCGAGAATCAGTGTCAGCGGCGTGCGCAGCTCGTGGGTGATGTTGGTGAAGAAACGCATGCGCTCGGCGTTGAGCTCATGCTCGCGGCGGCTGTTGCCGCGTTCGGCCTCAAGGGCATACTCCAGGTTCAGACGTTTCTTGTAGAAACGCATCACACCCGCCACTGCGCCCAGCGCCAGCAGCAGATACAGTATCCGGGCCCATGTGGTGGCCCACAGCGGGGGCTTGATCTCGAATGTGAGCACCGTGCGGGCATCTTCGGCGCTGTTTGACATGGAGGCCCTTATGACCAGGCGGTAGCGCCCCGGGCGGAGGCCGTGCAGAAGTATGCCGTTGTCGGGCGACGCCGGATACCAGCGGTCATCGACACCCTCCACATTGTAGCTCCACTCCACAGCCGAGGCCGTGGAGGCATCGGGCACTCCGAAACGCACAAGCAGGGTATTGTCGTCATGGGCGAACTTCAGGGCGCCCACCGGCGCATAGATATGCCGGTCGGCATTGCCGGTGCGGCCGTAGACGGTCACCTCGGTGACACGCGGCACCGGAGCGGGCGAAGTGTCAGAGAGCGTGCCGGCGGCAAAGCTGTAAAGCCCGTGGTGCGAGCCGAAATACAACGTGTCGCCCACGGCTGCCGCACTCGCGCCGTAATAGTCCACAGGGCCGAGGCCGTACCCCCTGCCGTAGTTGCTCACACGGAGATTATCGTCGACCATACTTATGCCGCCGGGGGTCGACATCCACAGCCTCCCCTGGCGATCGGCAACGAGAGCCTTAACGGCCTTGTCGGGCAGCCCGTCGGCCACGGTAAGCAGTGTGTCGACCCGGCCGTCGCGCCCTATCAGGGCCAGTCCGTCGCCGGTGGCCGCCCATACACGTCCGTCGGGGCGCACAAGCATCTGGTTTATGGTATTCGAGCGCAGTCCGTTGCTTACGCTCAGCTTATGGCGGAATTTGAATCCCGGCGCGAAAATCGAGATTCCGTAACCGAACGAACCCACCCAGATGTCGCCGCCGGGGAGCACCACGATGCTGCGCACCCATTCCTCCCTTACATCGTCGCGTTCACGCCACAGAGGCCTTACATCTCCTGCGGGGGTGATCTGCACGATACCGGGGCCTGCCCCCACGAGCATGGTGCCGTCGGGCGTCTCGGCAAAGCACCGCACATCCACCGAACCGGGTATGTCATACAGTTTCAGGGTGCCGTCGCGGTCTATCACCGACACGTCGCCGTTATACGATCCGGCCCATACCCGCCCGTCAGAGGCGCGCATTAGCGCCAGCACAGCATTGTCGCGCAAAGCCGAATTAGAGCTGTTTATATTGTGCGGCGCACGCCCGGGGCCGAACACGTCTATGCCGGCGCCGTCGGTGCCGGCATAGACGGTCTGCCCGTCGGTGCAGACCGACATCACCGAGTTGTCTGAAAGGCGCTCCCCGTGCGAGGCGGTATGCCTCCGGCTCACAGCGCCGGGACGGTGGCCGATCACATCGACACCGTCGCCGTGCGTGCCCACCCAGATATTGCCGTAGCTGTCCTGAAAAGTCACATGTACCGTCTTGTTCGACACCGACAGGCTCTCAGACGTGGCCGGGGTATAGTTCACGAACCCGCCGCGGCCCGGCGCCGGCAGAAACGCGCGCCCCAGGTCGAGGGTGCTCACGCCGCCGTTCTCGGTCGAAATCCACAGTCGCCCGTCGCGGCTGAAAGAGAGGTGGTATATGTTGTCTGACACAAGCGACCCCGCATCGAGCGGGTCATGCCGGAACACGGTGAAGTTCCCCTCGTCGGGATTATACAGGGCAAGTCCGCGGTTGGTGCCTGCCCAGAGATTGCCGTGGCTGTCTATGGCCACGGCACGCACCTGGTCGCCGGGCAGCGATGCCGGATCTGCGGGATTGTTTCTGAAGTTGCGCAGCACCCCCGTGGCCGGGTTGAAGACAGTAAGGCCAGCGGCCACATGCCCCAGATACAGTTTGCCGTCGGCCGAGGCCACGACGGTCCACAGACTGTTGTCGGGCCAGCCCTGAACCGTGGATGTGTTGAAATGCCTGATCTCGCCCGTGGCCGGATCAAGACGGTCAAGGCCCGAAGTGTATGTACTCACCCATACCTTGCCGTCGGGAGCCGGCGTGGCGTCGGTGATGCCGTTGCTGGCCAGTTGTCCCGGTTCGGGGCCATCGCTGTAATGCGTCACCTCGTATGTGTCGCAGTCAAGGCGGTCAAGGCCGTTGCGCTGTGTGCATATCCACAGATAGCGCCCCTGGCCGTCGGCGGCCAGCCTCTGTATCTCGTCGGCGGCCAGGCCGAGTTCCCCGCGGTCGAACCGCCGGAACGACGTGCCGTCGAAACGGTTCAGCCCCGACTCGGTGGCCAGCCACACAAATCCTTTATTATCCTGGGCGATGCTGAGCACGTAATTGTTCGAGAGGCCGCTGCCGCTGTCGAAATGCAGCAGCTGCCCTCCGCCACGCGCCGTCAGGGCGCCCAGCGCCACGGTCACCGCCATGGCCAGCACATATTTCACTCGTTTCACTCGCATAGTGCAAATTTAAGCATTAAAATGACGAAAAACCGACCACAAAGGCCTCCGGGGGTGTTAATGACCGATTTCACACCCATGATTGACGAAAAAACAACTTGCGGTCTTGTCATCATATACTTAAATTTGCCGGTGAAAACCTGATACCGCCCTGACCGCCCGGCCGGGGCACCCTGTTGAATCTGATATCATAATTCTTTTATCCTTAAAATTCATACCACACATGCGAATCCCATTGTTAGCCTTCGGTCTGTCGCTCGCCATCTGTCTCGGCGGGTGCAGTGACGACAACGACCGGTGGGAGACCGTCGACGGCAAGTCGCCCGAGCTGAACCTCGAGTCGACACTTATGGCCGCCAGCACGGGCTCATCCTTTACCATCAAAGGCACGGTGGCCGACGCCGACGGTATCGCCGACATCACCCTGCGGTGTCCCGGCCTCTACCTCGACAAGACCATCGACATCATCGCCATCTACGGCGAACCCCTCAAGACCTACAACCTCGAATACACCGTACCCGTCGACGCCAAAGAGGCAGGCGACCTTTTCGAGATTGAAATCACGGTGCATGACGTGGCCGGACAGAGCGTGACCCGCACCGTCACCGTCGACCTCAACGGCGACACCGAGGCGCCCGTCTTCGCGGTGGCTCCCCCGGCACAGGCTCTGGTGGTGCTTACCGACAAGGCCATATTCCAGCTCGGGTTCACCGTCAAGGATAACGGCGCCCTGACATCGGTCAAGGTCGACATACCCGAAATCGACTGGCACGACGAAGTCACCGCATTCGACCCCGAGGGGGAATGTGTATATGCACGCGACATCGAGCTCCCCGCCGCCACCGCCGAATACACCATGACCGTCACCGCCACCGACTCGTGGAACAATTCAGTCACCGCCACATCGGCCGTTACGGTAAGCGACACCCCCGACTATCCGCGCCTATGGCTCGCCGACGTCAAGACCGCCGCCGAACTCAACAGCGACGTAATGGGCGTGCCCATGCTCATCGACCGCACCGAGGCCTATAAATACGAGGCCCGCTATTACAACGAGAAGGCCGGCACGGAGATATTCTTCCTGCCCCAGCGCAACGACTTCAACCCCGTGCGTTTCGGCATCGACCCCGACGACGTGACACGCCTCTGCGACGACCCCCCCAAATCGCGCCCCTTCGTGCTTGACCAGGCCGGCGTCTACTACCGTTTCTCACTCGACCTGCTCACAAAGAGCTACACCCTCGACACCTACACCGTGGCCGAGGCTGTCGACCCCGTGCCGCATGAGTTCGGCTCGATGACGATGGACTTCCATCAGGACGGCTCGGAGTTCGTGGAATTCTGGTTCGGTTACACCACCGATGGCCCCACGGCCGTGTCGCGTTTCGTGCAGGATCCCGCCAACCCCCACCGCTACTGGCTCGCCGAGCCTATCCAGCTCAAGGCCGGACGCCACTCGGGTTTCATCATCCACAACTATCACTCTGACGGCTGGTGGAACTACTGCACCTGGCGCGCCGACGACGAGCAGGATCCCGAAACCGTGGACTATTACGGCAACTACACCAACCCCGAATGGCACGGCAAGCGCGGCGACGACAAGTGGTTCAAGCCCGCAATCCCCGCCGACGGACGCTACCAGCTTTATTTTGACGCGCACCTGGGCCGCGCCCGCATCGTTCCCGTCAACTAATCCTTGAATCCATCACCAATGAAACAGTTCATAATCTCATTATGCCTCTGTCTGGCGGCCTTCGGCGCATACGCCCAGATACAGGTAAGCGGAACAGTCGTCGACCAGGATGGCGAACCGCTCATCGGCGCAAGCGTGCTGGCCGGCAAGTCGACCGGTGTGACCACCGACATCGACGGCCATTACACCATACAGGCCGACCCCAAAGGCTCGCTCACATTCTCGTATGTGGGCTGCGAGCCGCAGAAAATCAGTGTCGACGGCCGCAAGACCATCGACGTAATCCTCAAGTCGAGCATGAACGCCCTCGACGAAGTGGTTGTCGTGGGCTACGGCGCCGTCAAGAAAAGCGACCTCACCAGCTCGATCTCAACCGTCAAGGGCGAAAAGATTACCGAAGTCACCACCGGCAACCCCATGGACGCCCTTCAGGGCAAGGTGAACGGCGTGCAGATTTCGTCGGGCGGCGGCCCGGGCACCGCACCCAAGGTCATCATCCGCGGTATCACTACGGTCAACGGCAACTCGCCGCTCTATGTGGTCGACGGCATTCCCATCGGCACCGACATCAACTTCCTCAACACCGGCGACATCGAGTCGATGGAGGTGCTCAAAGACGCCTCGTCGAGCGCCATCTACGGTACACGCGGCTCTAACGGCGTGATTCTGGTGACCACTAAGAAAGGCTCGGAGGGGAAGACCCGATTCACTTTCGCCGGGTCGGTAGGTTTCCAGACCCTGAAGAAACCCTCTATCGCCGGAGCCGGCGAGTATGAGCAGGCCTACAAGGCACGCTACACCAACGACGGCCGCCAGCCCATGTGGAACAGCCCCATGTCGGGCTATACCGACGCCGACGGCACCGACTGGTGGGACCAGGTAATCAACAAGACCGCCCTGGTGCAGAACTACCAGCTCTCGGCCTCGGGCGGCACCCAGAACTACACCTACAACCTCAGCGTGGGCTATTTCCGCAACGAGTCGCAGTATGACTACGGCTACTGGGACAAACTCAACATCCGTCTCAACACCGAGTACAAGTTCAACAAATATGTGTCGGCCGGCCTCGACCTGGCGCCGCGCACCGAGAGCTGGGACGACACCCCCGGTCTCTTCGGCTCGATCATCGCCATGGACCCCACCACTCCGGTCTACCGCCCCGAAAGCGAATGGGACCAGAACCCGCTGAACAACTTCCAGCGCAGCTACAACAACACCGTGCACAACCCCGCGGCCAACGTGGCACGCTCGAACGCCCACTCGCGTGAGTTCGGCATCTTCCTCACCCCCTACCTCAGCATCACCCCGATCGACGGCCTGGTGTTCCGCACCCAGTTCGGTTTCAACGGCCGTTTCCGCCGCACCGACGACTTCTCGCCCAAGTTCTCGATGGATCCCCTTGAGCAGAACGTCACCAACAAGGCCAGCCGCAAGATGACCCAGGCCACCGACTGGAACTGGACCAACACGCTGAGCTACATCCGCACCTTTGCCAAAAAGCACAACCTCACCGCCATGGTAGGTTTCACCGCCGAGCGTTTCGCCGATTATGACGTTTACGGCTCGCGCGAGGCAATCCCCAGCAACAACCCCAACCTGCACGAAGTGCATGCCGGCACGCTCAACCAGAACTCTGACGGCAACACCTCATACAACTCGCTGCTCTCATACCTGGGCCGCGTGATGTATAACTTCGACGGACGCTACTACATCACCGCCTCGGTGCGTGTCGACGGCTCGTCGAAATTCGCCAAGGGTAACAAATACGCCACTTTCCCCTCGGTCAGCGGCGCATGGCGCATCAGCAACGAACCCTTCATGCGCGAGCAGGATCTGATCGACAACCTGAAACTGCGTCTGGGCTGGGGCCGCGTCGGCAACCAGAACATCAACTCGTCGGCCTACCTGACACTGCTCGACACCCGCGACGTGGTAATCGGCGGCGTGCGCGTGCCCGGCACATCGATCTCGTCGGTCGGCAACAACAAACTGCGCTGGGAGACGGTAGAGGACTTCGACTTCGGCGTTGACCTGAGCATGCTCAACTCGCGCCTCGACCTCACCTTCGACGTCTACCGCAAGAAATCGCACGACATGCTCTACGAGAAAGAGAACATCCTCGCCCTGGGCTATCCCAACTGGAACGGCGCCGTGACCATGAACATCGGCAAGATGCAGGCCACCGGCTGGGAACTCTCGGTGAACTGGAAAGACCGCGCCGGCGAGCTCGCCTATTCGGCAGGCGTGAACCTCTCGGGCGTGCGCAACAAGGCCATCAAGCTCAGCGGCGACGGCCCCATCCTCTCGTCTGACTTCCACATGGACAAGATCGTGCGCAACGAAGACGGCGCCGAGGTAAGCCGTTTCTACGGTTTCGTGGCCGACGGCCTCTTCCAGAACTGGACCGAAGTCTACGCCCACACCGACGAGCACGGCAACCTCATACAGCCCAACGCCCGTCCCGGCGACATCCGTTTCCTCGACCTGAACAACAACGGCGAGCTTGACGACGGCGACAAGACCTACATCGGCCGCGGCTACCCCAAGCTGATGCTCGGTTTCAACATCGCCCTCAACTGGCGTGACTGGGACTTCTCGACCAACTTCTACGGCACCTTCGGCAACGACATCTACAACACCTCGCGCGAGCGCTATTCGGGTGCCGGCGGCGAGAACTTCATGGGCGGTGTCATTGACAAGGCCTGGCACGGCGAGGGTACCTCTAACGACATCCCGCGCCTGTCGGTCAATGACCTCAACCAGAACTACAACCGTGTGTCAAGTTTCTATGTCGAAGACGGCTCGTACCTGCGCTGCAAGATGATGCAGGTGGGCTACACCATCCCCAAAAAGCTCATGCGCGGCACATCGCTCAGGCTTTATGTCTCGGCACAGAACCTCTTCACAATCACCAGATACTCGGGCATGGACCCCGAGCGTCCGCAGAACGACGGCGGCGCAATCGCCACCGGCATCGACTGGACCTCATATCCCAACCCCCGCACATTCCTCTTTGGTGTAGACTTTAAATTCTGATACGGAAAATCATTATGAAATTCAAAAAACTGCATATCGCGCTCATGGCGGCACTGGCCATCGCACTGCCGTCGTGCAACGACTTCCTCGACGAAGATGTGCGCGGCCAGGAGAACCTCGACACCTACTTCCAGGGCGCCGAAGACTCCGAATCATTCATCATGGGGTGCTACGGCTCCATCACCGAATACACCTGGTGGAAGGTAGAGCGCATGTGGGTGCTCGCCGACATGTGTACCGACGACTACTGGATGGGCAACACCGGTCAGCCCCAGGAAGAATATATCTCCCTGGCACACTATCAGGGCGTAGGCCAGTCGAACGGCAGTATCTCCGACTTCTGGCAGTACCGCTACAAAGGCATCCTGCGCTGCAACATCGCGCTTGACCGCATCCCCTCGGTCGACATGGACGACAAGCTCAAACGCCGTTTCATCGCCGAGGCCAAGTTCCTGCGCGCCCTCTTCTACTTCGATCTGGTCAAGAACTTCGGCGGCGTGCCCCTGGTCACAGGGTTCCTCATGCCCCATGAGGTGGAGGGCATCACCCGCTCGAGCGTCGACGAGTGCTATGCCTTCATCCAGAAAGACCTTTCCGAGGCCGCTCCTGACCTCCCCACCGCCGCACAGCTCACCGCAGCCGAGGCCGGGCGCGCCACCTCGGGCGCCGCAATCGGTCTGCTGGGCAAGACACAGGTCTACAACGGCCAGTTCGCCGATGCCGTGAAGACCCTCGGCCCGCTCGTAAGCTCGGGACAGTATGACCTGATGCCGAGTTTCGGCCAGGTGTGGAACGTAGACTACAAGAACAACCGCGAGTCGCTCTTCGAGGTACAGAACACCTACGACGAGACCTACAAGCTCGGCGGCAACATCCCCATGATCAGCGGCAACCGCCTCAGCGGCGACATGGACGGCTGGGGATGGGGCGTGCCCACCTCTGACCTGGAGAACGCATTCCTGGCCGCCGGCGACACCGAGCGCCTGCGCTGGACCATCATCAAGAACGGCGACTTCACCGTGGCCGGCGAAGACAACCTGGCAGGCCTCGTGGCCAAGCAGGGCAACCGCAACGGCGACGGCTCGTATCACATCGACGCCGCTAACAACAAATCGCGTCGCGTAAGCCGCAAGCATTACCTCCCCTTCGACAAGCGCGGTGCCAAGTTCGGCCAGGAGAGCATGTCGCAGCTCAACTACATACTGCTGCGCTATGCCGACGTGCTGCTGCTCTACGCCGAGGCCTGCAACGAGACCGGCAACGACGGCGAGGCACGCATGGCACTTAACAAGGTGCGCAAGCGCGTGGGCCTCGACGAAGTCACCGCATCGGGTGCCGACCTGCGCAAAGCCATCCGCACCGAACGCCGCCTTGAGCTCGCCACCGAGGCCCAGCGCCTCTACGACATCCGCCGCTGGACCGACGACAACGGCAAGAAAGTGGTGTGCAACCTCATGGGTCCCAACGGCTCGTTCGTGGCCTACAACACAGGCTCGCAGGCCGATCCCGTGGAGCTTGCCAACCAGAACGAGTCGTCAGACAAGGGCATCTCGTTCATCGAAGGCCGCGACCTCGTGTTCCCCATCCCCCTTTATGAAGTCACCATGTCAGAGGGCCGCATAGCCCAGAATCCCGGCTGGCAATAATCCCTAAAACCAAATGATCACCAAGATGAACTACAATATATTCCTGATGTTGGCCGCCATGCCAGCACTTGCCGCCTGCAGCGACTATGCATACGACCCGGGCGAACCCGGCGCTGCAAGCGACCCGCTGGCATCGGCCGTAAACAAAGAGGTCGTCATAAACCCGGCTCAGACCTTCCAGACCATGCAGGGCATCGGCGCCAGCGACTGCTGGATGGGCAACTGGGTGGGGCGCGACTGGACCTCGACCCGCGAGGATGTGGCCCGCGTGCTCTTCTCGCAGGAGATTGTCGACGGCCAGCCCCAGGGCGCCGGCCTCTCGATGTGGCGCGTGAACACCGGCGCCGGCTCGGCCGAAATCGGCGACAAATCGGGCATCACCACCGTGCACCGCCGCGCCGAGAGTTTCATGAACCCCGACGGCACATACGACTGGAGCCGCTGCGCCGGCCAGCAGTATTTCATGGAGCAGGCCAAAAAGATGGGCACCGAACGTTTCGTGCTCTTCAGCAACAGCCCCCTGGTGCAGTACACCTACAACGGCCAGGGACGCAGTGACCGCGGCAACTCATCGAACCTCATGCCCAACTGCTACGGCAAATACGCCGACTATCTGGCCGACGTGGCACGCCATTTCACCGATGCCGGATACGACATCAGCCATATCTCGCCCGTCAACGAGCCCAATAACCAGTGGAACGGCCGAGACCAGGAGGGTTCGGGCTGGACAGTGGCCGAGGCCGCACGCCTCACCCGCGAGCTTGACCGCGCACTTACCGAGCGCTCGCTCGGCACAGACATCCTGCTGGGCGAAGGCGACAGCTGGGACTGCCTTTACGGCGACAAATGGATTTCGGGAGGCGCCGTGTCGCACTTCTGGACTCCGGGCGACGAGGCATACATCGGCGACCTCGCGCACGTCAAACCCCTCTACTGCTGCCACAGCTACTGGACCGATACCGCCTGGGATACCCAGCGCGATGTCCGCGCCACTGTCAAAGCCGCCGCCGACCAGTACGGCCTGGAGGTATGGCAGTCTGAATGGTGCATGCTCGGCGACGACATTCCCAAGGATGAGTTCCCCGGCCATGCAGCCGCCTCAGACATGGACCGCGCCCTGCACATGAGCAAGGTCATGCACAACGACTTCACCGTGGCCAACGTGAGCTCGTGGTGCTACTGGGTGGCCATGGATACCCCCTTCGGCACCAACGGGAACCGATGGCTGCTGGTGTACCTCAATCCCGCCGGCGAGACCGTCTTTGACGGCGAGGGCACGGCCGAGGCCTCGGCCAACCTCTGGGCCCTGGGCAACTACAGCCTCTTCGTCCGCCCCGGATTCAAGCGCGTGGCACTCGACACCCGCGAGAACAAGAACTTCTTCGGTTCGGCATACGTGTCGCCCGACAGCAAGCGCGTGGTGGCCGTCTACACCAACATGGGCGCCAAGCCCGTGCGCCTGAGCACCACACTGCCCGGCGCCGACAACGCCACAGTGCGCACATTCACCACCTCGGCCTCGAAACACCTGGCCGGCGTAACCCTTGAGAAGGGCGCCGACGTGGTTCTCGACCCTGAAAGCATCACCACCGTGGTTTACGACCTCTGATTCCAGATAAGTAACTTAGACATGATTCCCTCAATTATAGAAAATCTGCGGCTTTCGGCCCGTCGCCTGCCGGCATTCCTCGCGATTGCCGGCGGCGTATGGGCCGCGGCCTCGGCACAGCTCTCGACAGGCCGCGCCGAGCGTTTCAACGACGGCTGGCGGTTCACACTGACCGCCGACACCGTGGGCCCGGCCGCCACCGCCTTCGACGACTCGCAGTGGCGCGCCGTCGACCTTCCGCACGACTGGAGCATCGAGTCGCTCCCCTCGCCGTCGCTCAACGCCTGCACCGGATTCTTCCCCGGCGGCATGGGCTGGTACCGCAAGCATTTCACCGTAACCGACAGCAGCGCGGTGCACTACCTCTGTTTCGAGGGTGTCTACAACCGCAGCGAGGTCTACGTCAACGGCCGTCGCGTGGGCAACCGCCCCAACGGCTACATCACGTTCTTCTACGACATAACACCCTACCTTGCCGAAGGTGAGAATGTAGTGGCCGTGCGCGTTGACCACACCCGCGAGGCCGACTCGCGCTGGTACACCGGCTCGGGCATCTACCGCGATGTCTGGATGGTACACGCACCCGCCACGCACTTCGCCCCCTGGAGCGTATGCTGGCGCGCCGCGTCGATCAAACCCGGCTCGGCACTGGTCGACGTCGACTTCGCCACCGAATCGGCCACCGGCACCCCCGTGAAGGTGCAGGCCACCCTCACCGCCCCCGACGGGCGTGTGGTGGCCCGTGGCAAAGCCTCGGCCCGTGGCGGCGAGAAGGGTTCACTGCGCCTGAAAGTGGCACGCCCCCTGCTCTGGGACATCGACAGCCCGAACCTCTACCGCCTCTCGGTCGAACTTACAGACGGCCGCAACGTGATAGATACCACATCGTGCCGCGTGGGTCTGCGCACCCTCGCATTTGACCCCGACAAAGGTTTCGACCTCAACGGCCGCAACATCAAGGTGAAGGGGGTGTGCCTGCATCACGATGCCGGCGTGCTCGGTGCCGTCGTGCCCCCGCAGGTATGGCGCCGCCGCCTCAACAACCTCAAGGAAACCGGCGTGAACGCCATACGCATGAGCCACAACCCCCAGGCACCCGTGGTCTATGACCTCTGCGACGAGCTGGGCCTGCTGGTGATGGACGAGGCAAGCGACGAATGGGAGTTCCCCAAACGCAAATGGGTGACCGGCTGGAACGTGGGCACCCCCAAGTTCGAGGGGAGCTACGATTTCTTCAACGAGTGGATCGAGACCGACGTGGCCGACATGGTGCGCCGCGACCGCAATCACCCCTGCATCGCCTTCTGGAGCATCGGCAACGAGGTTGACTACCCCAACGACCCCTATTCGCACCCTATCCTTGACCACGCCGGGGGAATCAACCAGCCCAACTTCGGCGGCTATGACCCCGAGGCTCCCTCGGCAATGCGTATCGGCGAAATCGCCAGACGCCTGGCCGCGATAGTGCGCGGCATCGACACCAGCCGCCCCGTCACCGGCGCCCTGGCCGGTGTGGTGATGTCGAACCAGACGGCATACCCCGAGGCGGTAGACATCGTGGGCTACAATTACACCGAAGACCGCTACGACATCGACCACAAGACCTATCCTGCCCGTGTGATCTACGGCAGCGAGAACGGCCACGGCTATGACGCCTGGACCGCCGTGCGCGACAACGACCACATCTTCGGCCAGTTCCTCTGGACCGGCACCGACTACCTCGGCGAATCGGGTGTATGGCCATCGCGCGGTCTGGGCACCGGCCTGCTCGATTTCGGCTCGTTCATGAAACCGCGCGGCAAGTTCCGCGCCTCGCTTTGGCGCGACGACCCCGTGGCCTGGCTTGGCACACTCCCCATCCGTGACGACAGCGACCCCGGCATGTCTATCGACGCCCCCGACATCTGGAACTACGAGCCGGGCACCCGCGTGCGCGTCTACTGCTACACCAACTGCCCCTCGGCACGCCTGATGCTCGACGGCAAGGAGATCGGCGCACCCGCCACGCTCGACAGCCGCCACGGCATGATAGCCTGGGATGTACCGTTCGCACCCGGGCGCCTCACCGTCGAAACTTATGACTCGGAAGGGAACACCGCCGCCACCGATACCATCGCCACCACCGGGCGCCCCCACGCCCTGCGCGTGACGGCCCAGCGCGACGGCGACCTGGCCCACGTGCTGGTTGAGGTGGTCGACGAGAACGGCCTACGCGTACCCCTGGCCGACAATATGGTCACCTGTCATTGCGAGGGTGCCCGCCTGCTCGGTCTGGAAGGCACCGGCAACACCGACATGAGCCATCCCCGCGCCACAGAGCGCCGGGCATCGTCGGGACGTGTGCTGGCATACGTCTTGCTCGCCGACGGCACACCCGCACGCCTGCGGTTCACATCGCCGCTGCTCGACAGCGCCGAGATCTCGCTCTGACACACCTGCCTCAGACTCCGGAATCCTAAAAACCTAAAACCCTAAAATCACATAAATAATGAAAAAATCCTTACTCCTTGGGGCGGCCATGCTTGCCGGTTCGCTCTGCGCCGGCGCCGAAGTGGCCTCGACACTCTACCTCATCGGCGAGCCTGCCGGCGGCTGGGACACCTCGAAAGGCATCGAGATGACCAAGACCTCAGACGGCGTCTTCGAGATCGACGTGGAACTCCAGGGAACCAACAGTTTCGGTTTCGTAAAAACCCTCGGCGGCGACTGGACTGCCTTCAACTCATGCCGCTACACCCCGGCCGAGCGCGGCCAGGTGCCCGTGATCGGCGACAACGAGATGCTCTACACCGGCGATGACTCGAACGACTATTCATGGGATCTCGGTGCCGGCTCGTACCACTTCACCGTCGACACCAACACCATGAAGTTCATCCTCGCCGAGGGCACAGGCGGGGGCGACACCCCCGTTCCCCCCGCGGTTACCGACCTCTTCTTCACCGGTGAGGTAAACAGCTGGAGTTTCCTCGACGACTACAAGCTCGAAAACGACGGCAAACTCTATTACTACCGCGCCGGCGTGATCCGCGGCGGCCTCCCCTTCAAGATTTCGGCCAACAACTGGAATCCCGCCTACACCTCTCAGAACGAGAACATGGTGAAGGGGCAGAACTACAGCCTGACTTTCGGCGACGGGCTCCCCAACATGGCGCTTGCCGAGGATATTGAAGACGCCGTGCTCATCGTCAACACCGAATCGCTCACGCTCACCGTGACCGATGCCGCCGCAATCGGCACCGTCGTGGCCGACAGCGATCTCCCCGCCGAATACTACACCCTGCAGGGTGTGCGGGTGGCCAACCCCACCGAGGGTATCTACATCGTGCGCCGTGGCGCCGAGGTTTCCAAGACCTATATACACTGAACCGGACACCGCTGAAACCGGCGGATACGCTCCGATAGACATCTTGCTTATCTTTTTCACCGGGAGGACGGCATGACAACTACCGTCATATCGTCCTCCCGCTGTTTTTTGTATGCTTTTACAATAACTGCGTGAACCCTATCTATTTACCTTAACCAAATGAAATACAGGATACTGACCATCCTGGCAGCGGTACTCGGCCTGATTGCGCCGACCCGCGCCATGCAATACGCCGGCGCCGACATTTCGATGCTCCCGCTCTACGAGCAGATCGGTGCCCGATACAACGACTGTGACGGCAATCCGCTCCCCGACAACGACGTGATCAAATGGTATGCCGCCCAGGGGATGAACACCATGCGCGTGCGCCTGTTCGTTGACCCCTCGAAACAGCTTGAGTCAAACTACAAATACGACAACGGCAATATCGTGGTCGACCGTCAGGACGGCCTCAGCGGCAAGCCCGACCAGAATGTATGCCAGACCAAAGAGTACATACTCCCCATCTGCCGGCGCATCAAGCAGGCCGGCATGAAACTGATTCTCGACTTCCACTATTCCGATTACTGGGCCGACCCTACAAAGCAATGGACCCCGGTAGAATGGCGGGGGCTCTCTGACGACCAGCTCTATCAGAAGATATATGACTACACCAAAGAGACCCTGCAGTGGTTCAAAGACCGCGGCGTAGTACCCGACATGATTCAGACCGGGAACGAAATCAGTTGGGGCATGCTCTGGGGTACACCCAACAGCGGCACCCTGCACCGCACCGCCAACTGGGGATGGGACTCTGAATGGAACCGCCTGACCACGCTGCTCAAACGCGCGGGCGACGCCTGCCGCGAGATATGCCCCCTGGCAAAGATCATACTCCATACCGAACAGGTCACCAACGAGTCGAACCTCTGGAACTTCTACCGCCATGTAGGCGACGCCGGCGTAAACTACGACATCATCGGTCTGAGCTGGTACCCCTACTGGCACGGCGACATGGACACGCTTGAATACGTGCTCGGCAAGATCGAGGAGAATTTCCCCGGCAAGCAGGTGATACTTATGGAATTCAATCACCCCTACAACTGGCGCGAGGGTGGCTCTGACGATTTCTATAACAAATATCCCCCCACTTACGAGGGGCAGCAGAAATGCACCCAGGCCACCATCGACGTGCTGAACCGTCACCCGGCCGCAAACGGCCTGATCTGGTGGTGGGCCGAATTCAACAAGAACCAGTACAACCACTACGAAGGCGAGGGATGGGACGGCTGGTACAGCTCGCCCCTGTTCGACAGCAACAACGGCAACGCCACTCCCGCCACTCGCCTGGTGGCCGACTATGCCAAGGCCGACCCCGGCTACAGCATCTATTTCGTGAATCTGCCCGCAAGCTGGAGCGCCGCCGGCCTCTACGCCTTCAACAACGACAACGGCCAGTTCTTCCAGGAGACTGACTGGCCCGGAAACGCCCTGGTGCCCACCGACCGCACCTACAAAGGCAAACAGGTCTGGAAATACACCCTCTCTGACGAGAGCTACAAACGCCTGGTGGTGAACAACCGCCACGACGACGGCAACGGCAACCATGTGTCGACCGACCAGAGCATCGACTTCGACTACGCTCCCAACGCCATTTACTGGCTCTCTGACTGGCGCATCGACGACAACGGCGCCTGGAAATACGAACTCTGGAAACAGGACGACGGCGCCACCCTCGACGACCCATGCGTATATCTGGTGGTTCCCGACAGCTGGACCAACCCCGTGGTAAGCGCCTGGACCAACGACGGCGACAACGAATGTGACGCCGCGTCGCTCGAAGACTCCGGCCTGACATGGCAGGGGCGCAAGGTATGGAAAAAGACCTTCACCGGCGACAAGCACAACACCCTGCTCTTCTATGACTATCCCTGGGAGAACGGCCGCATTGCCGAAAACCGCCAGTTTGTAAACGGCGCCCTCTACATCATATCCGACGAGAAAAACTGCCAGTGGAACGAGCGTTACACCGCAGCCTATATCCTCGACCCCGGCTTTGACGGCACCGGCATGCCCGACAACATCGACCTTTACGGCCACGTCAACGGCATCGAGGACTGGAGCGACAGCGCCATGGCCTTCCGCGCCCGCCGCACCGGCAACGGCCGCTATTATTTCGACCTTGAGGTGACAAAGGAATCGTGGTTCCGTCTGCGCATCAACGGCACCCCCTACGGTCCCGAATCGCAGGATTATGACCGCGACCTCGCCACTGTCGACAACGAGGTGCGCGTGCGCGAGAACTACAACAAGGCGTTCCACATCACCACTCCCGGCTCATACACCATAACCGTAGAGTGGCGCGAGGGCGACAACAACCAGTACATGCTCAGCGTGGGTCCGCGCCGCCAGCCCGTGGCATGGCCCGACCTCTACATCATCGGCGACCAGAACGAGAAGAACTGGAAAGCCTCGGCCGACTGGCGCCTCAACCCCGACGGCAACGGCAAATACACCATAACCCGCGGCGACAGCTACCCCGCAAGCTACTTCAAGGTATCGACCGCCGACTGGACCGAGACATATTCGACCGGCAAGAGCGTGCTCCCCAACCACACGTATCTCTGCGGCGAAAATTATGACGGCAACGCGAACATGCACGTCGACAGCGACATCGCCGGCAGCAACTCTGACGGCAGCAAGGCGATCGCCATCTTCGACTGCATCGAGAACACCTTCCGCATCGAGGCCTGGACAGCCGACAAGTTCGCCGACCGTGACCACAAACGCATATACATCCACTTCGGCCACAACCGTCAGCAGTTCGGCACCGACGCCACCCCGCGCGTACACCTGTTCGACCGCAACCGCACCACAACCCCCTCTGACGAGGAACTCGACGGCTACAACTCATTCGACCTGGTACGTGCCGACAGTTCGGACCCCACCTACGACCTCTGGTACTACGAGCTTACCGACGACCAGATGAACTGGGCCGAAGACGCCACATTCTTCTACACCAACAAAGACACCGCCGCCGGCAAATACGCCAAATACACCTGCGGCATCTACTTCAATGGCCAGGACTTCAACTGGGATTTCCGCAACTGGCACAAATACATCTACTACGTTGACGTTGCCGACAACTACAACGGCAAAGCCACCCAGTCATACATCACCTGGGACCAGCTGCGCCCCCTGCGCGTGGCCGACGAGAACGGCATATATCCCGGCAAACAGGAACTCTGCGTGGTAGGCTGCGGTTTCAAGGCCATTGAC